>CAZIKA010000166.1:1573-4409 GCA_964539705.1 uncultured Prevotella sp.
TTCCCATGGTGGGAATGGCTTGTTCCCAGGGTGGGAATGAATTATGATTAACTTTCATGTTAGGTTTCTTTGGGAATTAATAATTATTTCGTAACTTTGTCGTCGAATAACAATAATAAGACAAACTACAAACGAACTATAAATGAAGAAGATATTAAACGTAATAGTTGTCCTTATGGCTATCAGTGTTGGCACGAAGGCTGCCGACATGGTGTGGTTCGATGGACAGCATCCCGTCAGCTATCAGGTGGTGGGCAAGGTGGACCCCGTGGTGAGAATTGCTCTGCAGATGTTCGAAAGCGATATGGAGATGGTGACGGGAATGAAGCCTGTAGCAGCTAAGAAAGCAGCAATCCGTATCATTCAAGGCAAAGGTTCTGACGATGGTTTCCGCCTGAGTGTAAAGAATGGACAGATTGTTGTTGAGGGACATAACGGACGCGGTGCGGCTTATGGTTTGTTGGAACTGAGTCGTATGGCAGGTGTCTCGCCTTGGGTATGGTGGGGCGATGTGGTGCCTGAGAAGAAGGCTCGTCTCAGTTTGCCTGAGACCTTTTCTTATGAACACACCCCCTCAGTAGCTTATCGCGGCATCTTTATCAATGATGAGGATTGGAGCCTACGCAACTGGGCTTGGAAGCATTATGAAAAGACGGATCAGTTTGGTGCTATGGGCCCCAAGACCTATAAGGCTATTTTTCAGCTTTTGCTACGCTTGAGAGCCAACGCCATCTGGCCTGGTATGCATACAGGTACCCCCGGCTTCTTTACTATCAAAGGCAATAAGGAGATGGCTGATTCCTGTGGCATTTTGATTGGAACTTCGCATTGTGAACCGCTGCTGCGTAACAACGTAGCAGAGTGGGATCACGCTAAGCGCGGTGCTTATAATTACATCACCAATCGTGAACAGGTACAGCAGTACTGGATAGAGCGACTGAAGGAGGTGAAAGGTAGCGAAGAATTCTTTACCATTGGTATGCGTGGCATTCACGATGGCTCGATGGAAGGCGTTCACACTAAGAAAGAGAAACTGGAGGGCTTACAGCAGGTCATCGATGATCAGCGCGAACTGATCAAGAAGTATTACGACAAGAATGTGGAGAGCGTACCTCAGGTATTTATTCCTTACAAAGAGGTGTTGGAGATTATGGAAAGCGGACTGAAGGTGCCCGATGACGTGACGCTGATGTGGTGCGATGATAACTATGGCTATATGACCCGTCTTTCTGATGAGGAACAGCAGAAACGCTCGGGTGGGGGAGGTGTCTATTATCACCTGAGCTACTGGGGGCGTCCGCACGACTACATATGGCTCACCACCACCCAACCAGGCCTTGTCTACTCAGAGATGAAAGCCGCCTACGACCATAACTGCCGCAAATTGTGGATTGTGAATGTTCACGATCCGAAGGTGGCGGCCTATGATTTGGAGTTCCTCCTTGATATGGCGTGGGATATCAATAGCATTCAGCCGCAGACCATTGACCAGCACTTGCTGCAGTGGCTCTGCACACAGTTTGGCGAGGAGGTAGGTAATGGCGTATTCCCTGCAATGAAGGAACTCTACCGTCTCTGTGGTATCCGCAAACCGGAGTTCATGGGCTGGACGCAGGTGGAGCTCAGCGACCGCAAGGCGTATCCCCGAGGTCGTTCGCACGTCATCGATACGGAATTCTCGGAGTCGGAGTTCGGTAATGAGATGAACCGCTATCTGCAGGATTATGCTGCTATTAGCAAGACGATAGTCGATGTAGAGAAGTCTGTCCGCCCTGAGTTAAAGGATGCTTACTTTGCTCACGTCAAGTACCCCGTGCTGGCTGCCAAGGCGATGGCAGATAAGATGCTGTATGCCCAGAAAGCCCGTTCGAAGTATCAGGGACAGACCGACAAGGCGTTGGAAGGTCGTGAGGATTATATGAAAGCAACGGCTGCCACAAGTATCCGTGCCTACCGTGAGATTCAGGAACTGACGCGCAAGTATAATGCTTTGGGTAGTGGTAAGTGGCAGGGTATCATGAACATGATGCCTCGTGATTTGCCAGTGTTCAATCCGCCAACGTTGCCCTACCTGCCCGAAGACCTTACTCTGAAGGCTCCTGTATTGAAGGAGAGTACTCTTGCCGGAGACGATTTTGTAGCAATGAATGCTTACCGTAACAGTCAGGCCTCTGACGGTTGTCAGCCCATCCAGATGCTGGGTCATTCGATGAATGCTGTTTCCATACCGAAGGGTGGGGAACTGACATTCGATTTTACGGTAGAAAAGGAGGGCGATGCCACGCTTTATACCGCCATGATTCCTACCCAGCCTAATGATAAGGGTGATCTGCGTTATCAAGTTCAGCTTGATAACCAAGAGCCTGTTGTTATCTCGTTGAAGGAGAAATACCGTTCAGACTTCTGGAAAGTGAGTGTGCTGCGTGGTCAGGCGCTGAAGCAGACGCCTGTTAATGTGAATAAGGGCAAGCATACCTTAAAGATTAAGGCTCTTGATGACCATATTATCATGGACCAGTGGATGCTTGACTTCAAGAAAGACCGTAAATTTTACGTAATACCCGTAGGTTATTGAAGATTGAAAATTGAAGATTATGAAACGACTACTGCTTAGTTTATCATTTATCTTTTGTCATTTATCATTTCTTGCTCAGGCAAGCGTCCCAGAGGGCCGAGCGAGCTTTGCGCAGCGAAGCGCCAACATCGTGTTCATTGGCAACAGCATCACATACGGTGCCTTGCATGAGCAGCGTGAGCTAACGGCTCCGCCGGCGCAGTGTGCCCGTTGGCTATCCCAACGGGAAGGCATCGACACCGTCTATTTCCGTAATTGCGG
>CAZIKA010000167.1:0-4355 GCA_964539705.1 uncultured Prevotella sp.
AGAAGACACACCACTTGATGATGGGGATTCATCGAAGTACTTCGTACGTCAATGATGACCGCTTCATTTGGTTTATCTCATGCTGCAAGTTATTCAGGAAACGGCAGGCTTGCATGCCGTCCATCTGGGCGTGATGAAAGTGAAGAGAGATGGGCAGAGTGGTCTTAAAAAGACCTTTCCTATACCTTCCCCACGCAAGAAACGGATTATTCCAACGGCCAGAATACTGATTGACGATACAATCCAACTCTGTGTGTGGCAAGGCCGATGTACCAATAATCATGGCATCTTTCAGCGACGTACTTTTACAGGTCTTCGCAGCAAGACTGGTCACCTCCAGATAGTCGGCATTGAACTGGCTGATATCTTCGGAATAAGGCACATCACACAAGGTGATGCCGCCTTTATCGTTCACCACAATGACATTGACTGCCAGTTTATCAAAGCGGTACAGATGACCAGGCTCTGGCAGAAGGTACATCTCCTCTATGTCGCTGGCAGCCTTACACATACACCAGCACAAGAGTACGGTGAATTTGATTCCCGTCTTTCTACTTACTTTTCGCAGACGACTGACATCAAACGTCTTTACAAATGTCACCATAGGCTGTGGCGATGACATCCACATACTGAATGCTTCTGCACGGCTAGTCTCTTGTGAGTTTATTTCTCTTTTCATTTTGCAATATTTTTATTTAGATGATGCAAAATTACGAATAGTTGCCGATATTACCAAATATTAGGGATAATCTGCACGATTCTGTGACAAATAGCCTCAGAATTCTACTCTATACGCAATATTAGGGAAGGTGAGCGAGGTAAACTTATCCACCAGCCCGTGGGTCTTCAGATCGAAGGTCTGACCTTGAAACGTCTTCATCTGCAGATACTCCAGAATGAAGTGATGAGCGGTGTGACGTTTGTTGATGGTGTATTTTACTGAGAAGGCATAGCCCACGTTCATCCCCTTCTGTTTGCAGAACGGATCTTGTCCTTCATCCACAGGGATTGACTTGTCAGGACGTTTCGCCACGTCTTCGTAAGTGATATCATCTGGGATTGGCGTATATCGGTCGCCACCCATCAGTGTGAGTCGGCCGTTAAGACCAAACACATTCTTACGCGCTTTACCTACCATCCACTCCTTACCACCAAGGATATTGGTGATCCATCTGCGATCATGACGGGAATGATGCCATTGGCCCTGAGCATCGCGATACTCCGACTTGAACAGCGTAGCTGTAAGCATACCATAGAGACCATTCTTCAGATAGCGTTCCAGCGTGAGGTCGATACCATAGTTACGACCAGCCCCCTCATTGACTAATGTACGATCCTGGAAAAACTTGCGATGATTCAGCACAGAGTAAGTTGTACCTTGCTCTACAGGCACATCAAAAAGCCATTGCCAGTAAGGCTCAATCTTCAGCATGGCATTCTCACCAAGACGCTGGGCAAATGAGGCTGAGATATGGTGCGAGCGGGTCAAGCCGAGATCTTTGTTTGAGTTTTGAGATTGGAGGCTTGAGGTTTGATTGATAACGAAATAGGTATCCGTATTCTCCTTGCGGCTATTCATAGCATAGGCTAGTGAGAAGGTGCTCGATGGTGAGGTCTTGTATTGCATACTGATGCGAGGCTCAATGAGCCACTGGTTATTCAGATTGAACCACATCACGTTGACACCAGCTACAGCAGAAAGACGACTGCTAAGCGCTACCTTGTGATTCGTATAAAGACGGGTAAGCCCCGTGTTACCCTCAGAATCGTAGACACGATAAAGTGGACCGCCAGTCACCTTGATATAATCCAGCCACGTACAGAAGTCGAGATGCTGATGCTCAAAGCCATTCTGCATCGTGTAGCGCGACGAGAACTTATGCTGATGCTGAGTACTGATAACGACGTTCCACTGTATGTTGCGCCCCAGCATATCTGGTGTCTTGACCATCTGCTGGCTGTAATCATTAGCACCCAGTTTTCTGTAGGCACCAGTATAGGCCACACTTGAATGGAGCGTACCACCCGTACGGAAGCGATAGGAATGGGTTACACCCAAAGCCCAGTTTCCCTGGCGCGACCACGAGTCGTTACTATCCCACAGCGTCTCCCATTCCGACACATCTGGCACCTCGTTCTCATAGCGGTCGAAAAGTCCCGTGAACCATACGGCAAAGGTGCCAGTCCTCTTGGTGGGCATATTCAGCTTGAAGCTCAAGTCCTGATAGTCCAGCGTCTCTTTCTCCATGTTGATAGCGTGCAGTTTCTTGGCTATCTCGAGGAAGCTATACCTATAATTAACAAGGTACGAGGCCTTCGTGTTTTTACCCAACGGGCCTTCAGATGCGAAATCCACGCCTAAAGTTCCCACCTGAACGGCATGTTCATATTTCGTATTGTTGCCCACACGCATCTTCATGTCGAAAGCGCCTGAGAGGGCATTGCCATATTCAGCAGGCATAGCACCTGTCAGGAAGTCGCTATTGGCTAATACGGTGCCATTAAGCGAGGTAAACACGCCTCCTCCTGCTTCGGTAATCTCTGCAAAGTGATTGGGGTTATTCACCTCTACTCCCTCCACACGCCATTGCAACATCTGGGGCGAGTTACCATGAATGGAGATACCATTGGTGGCACCACCAGTAGCCACACCTGCAAACATCGATGCCGTGCGGGCTGGATCGGCCATACCACCAGCATAACGGCTGGCTTCCTCGACGCTAAACATGCGGGCTCCAACCTGAGCCATCTCATTGATTGCCATTTGTTTATTCACTCGAGGTTTAATGATTACTTCACCGAGTTCTGCTATACTCTCACACATCCTCAACGTGAGTACCAGCTCCTTACCAGAACTCACCAACTGCTCCTTCAACAGCACAGGTTCATAACCTATATATGTGGCTCGAACGGAGTGTCGTCCTACGGGTACATTTTTAATAACGAAGTTACCATCGGCATCAGAGACGGTACCCATTGTCGTTCCATTCTCCACCGTTATCGTCACCCCAATCATAGGCTCTCCAGAAGCCACATCGCAAACCTGTCCTCTGACGGTCTGAGTGGCCTGTGCCCATGTCGATAGCGGTGACAGCAGCACGGCTATCGCTACTCCTAAAAACAATCTCTTCATCATATCCTTTAATTCTTTTTAATCACTATATACCGTCTTTTCCACAGGCTGCTTGAAATGCCTGAAAAGCTGATCCCAGCGCGAGAGTGTGACGGCACAGCCCGTAGGCAGATACTCGTATTCCATCTTCTCACGTGGCTGCCATTCGCTGCCGTCCCATTTACTGGTGATACGTGCAATCAGTCTGTTTTCCGAATCATAGGTGTAGTCGTGCTTGATCTTTGGCTTCAACACCAAGCACTCAGTATCCCCGTACGACACCTTCGACTGGTCGTAGACATACTGTGCTACAACACGATTACTGTCAATATCAGCATGATAGCAATAATCACTCTCGCTGTTTTGTGCAGCGTCCATATACATCGACATGATAACGCCTGCTGTGATAGTCATAAAACTCATAATGCTATTCTTTTATCTTATACTTTCTTAAATCTCGTTTTTGATACTTACCCCACCCATCATATTGCTGGCTGTGATGTAAAGACAGTGAGCGCCTTCCTGGTTTCTGTTTTTCGTCTCATCGCCCACGCCACCAATGAAGCTGCGGCTCTTCACGATGATGTTCACATCAGTTGGCACAATCAGCTCTACGCCACCAAAGAAGGTATGGATGTCTATCTCCTCATCCTCAGTGATGGTGGCCTCGCGCAGATCCATACGGATACCACCACAGAACACATCGAGACTGGCACCGTGAAACACCTCTCCATGATACACATATTCGTCGCCACCATAATGCACATTACAACAGATACGCTTGCCGTCTTCGCCGATAGGCAGAGGTCGACGCAACCATTGTTCCCTGTTGCGACGATAACTGGTAAGAATCATCAACATACCTAAATAAATAATTGCTATGGGGCCTATGTAAACCGTCCATGCCTGACTCCACAGCCAGTCGTTCTCTATCACTCCCCACATGTTGGCCAGCTTCCACGCACCAGCCACAATCAATAAAATTCCTACAATCGTTCTACGTTTCATAATCATTTCGTTTTTTTCGATGGTGCAAAGGTATATACTATGTCTTTCCCCTCCAAACTTCTGGGATATTCTGCACTATTCTGTGACGAATGACAAGGAATTGTGTGATGAAATGGCCAAAATGTGACGAGCGGATGCAAATTTATCACTTTTCACTCTTCACTTTCCACTTATTTTTACTACCTTTGACTTCGTCGAAAGTACTCTCGCTCGAGAAAACTCAAAATTCTTTTGG
>CAZIKA010000168.1:0-4349 GCA_964539705.1 uncultured Prevotella sp.
AAGGACTTCGACAATCCTTGGGGTTACACCACTCCAAAGGGTGTTGTGAAGAAGATGTCGCAGCTGCTCAACAGCGCCGTATTCCCTGGACAGCAGGGCGGTCCTCTGGAGCACGTCATCGCTGCTAAGGCTGTTGCCTTCGGCGAGGCTCTGCAGCCTGAGTTCAAGGAGTGGGCAAAGCAGGTACAGAAGAACGCTGCCGTTCTGGCCGAGGAGCTTATCAAGCGTGGCTTCACCATCGTTTCTGGTGGTACCGACAACCACTCTATGCTTGTTGACCTGCGTTCTAAATATCCCGAACTGACCGGTAAGGTCGCTGAGAACGCCCTCGTTGCTGCCGACATTACCGTCAACAAGAATATGGTTCCTTTCGACTCTCGTAGCGCTTTCCAGACCTCTGGTATCCGTCTGGGTACTCCCGCCATCACCACTCGTGGTGCTAAGGAAGACCTGATGGTTCAGATTGCCGCTTGGATTGAGGAAGTGCTCAACGATCCTGAGAACGAGCAGGTTATTGCCAGCGTTCGTGCTCGTGTCAACGAGAAGATGAAGGACTATCCCCTCTACGCATATTAATAACAAAAACCTGAATACTGCGCCCATATCCCATAGCATAAAGGGGATTGGGCGCAGTTTACTCATTAATAACTAAAAACCAACATGACGATGAACTTAAGACGAATATTGTTCCTTGCCCTTAGTCTGTTGACCATCCAAACAAGTATCTTTGCAGCTGACGAAGTGAATTGGGTTGATATTACTTCGCGTTTTATCACCAATACCGATTTCAATAGCGGCAACTACGACGGATGGAAGGTTGATAGTAATGCCGGACAAAAGTCTGTCAGCGCCAATATCATGCGTTTCTGGAACGGCACCTTTGATTTCAGTCAGGAAATCATTCAGTTGCCGAAGGGAAAGTATCGTCTGTCGGTACAGGGATTCTACCGTGCTCACGGCGACGATTATGAAGCCTATAAGAACGGCACAGAGAACATTACCGCCTTTCTGTATGCAGGAGATGCCAGCATCCCCCTGGTAAGTATCTATTCTGAATCCATGACCAGCACAGAGGGTAATCGCCAGCAACACGAGGGGAAATACTATCCCGACAATAGCGTCAGCGCCGCTGCCGCTTTTGCAGAAGGCAACTACAAGCACAACTTCCTGGAGTTTGAAGCCGAAGGCAACGTGACCATTGGCGTCAGATGCGAACAAGGCGAGTCAGACAACTATTGCGCCCTCGACAACTTCAAACTGGAATATTACGGCGACCTGTCAGACATTGTGAATATAGCCGACTCCAGCTCTCTTTTCATCAACGAGATTATGGCCTCCAATGTGGATGAGTATATCAGTCCCGCCTTCAACTTCGACGGCTGGGTAGAGCTTTACAACCCCACCGATCGCGCTGTAGAGCTCAACGGACTGAAGGTTAGCGACCCTATCAACGGCAATGGTCCTTGGACGATGCCTATGACGATGGGCGTCATACCAGCCAAGGGATATCGTCTCGTGTGGTTCGACTCTAACGACATCAACCCCAATAACGCGCCCTTCAAGCTTGACGTTGATGGCGGTAAGATTGTGTTCTCAGATGCCGACGGCAACGAGATAGCCTCTCAGGAATATCCTGCCGCCTTGGAGCGCATCAGCTATGCTCGCGCTACCGACGGCACAGGTAAATGGGGATTTGCAAGCACATCTACCCCTGGCGCATCCAATAACGGTATCACCCATCTGACTCAGCAGTTGGAAGCCCCCGTTGTCAACCAGCCCTCACAACTCTTCGAAGGCTCACTCTCCGTCAAGGTCACCATCCCTAGCGGATGCACGCTGCGCTATACCACCGACGGCACGCTGCCTACCCTGCAAAACGGACAGACAAGCACCAATGGCAGTTTTACTATTAGCAAGACTTCCAACTACCGCTTCCGTCTCTATGCCAGCAATCAGCTGCCCTCACGCGTCACCACACGCTCTTATATACTGAAAGACCGTGGCTACTACCTGCCCGTGGTCTCTGTGGTCAGCAACCCTGACTTCATCTATAGTAAAGAAATAGGTGTCTTCGAGAAAGGTCCCAACGGCCGACCAGGCAACGGACAGAGCGAGAACTGCAACTGGAACATGAACTGGGAGCGTCCCGTCAACTTCTCGTTCCTCGATGCCAACGGCGAGATGGTACTCAACCAGGACGTGAACCTCGAGATGTGCGGCGGATGGAGCCGTGCATGGACACCCCATTCCTTCAAGCTGAAGGGCGACAAAGAGATGGGCGGCGACAAAAACCTGCCCTACCCCTTCTTCGACCAAAAGCCCTATATCCGCAACCGCACCCTGCAGATTCGTAATGGCGGCAACGACAACTCCGCCCGTTTCAAAGACCCTGCCATCCAGGTAATTCTCGAGAGAGCAGGCATCAATCTGGATTGCCAGAGCTACCAGCCCGTTCATGAGTTCATCAACGGCAAATATATTGGTGTGCTCAATATGCGCGAGCCCAACAACAAGCACTTTGTCTATGCCAACTACGGTTGGGACGATGACGAGATAGACCAATGGGAGATGACGCCCGACTCTGGCTATGTGCAGAAATGCGGCACACCAGATGCCTTCATCGAACTGGTCGACGTTCTCTCACCCAATGCTGCTAATGCCCAGACCTACGAGGAGATCAGCCGCGTGCTCGATATCGACGAGTTCATCAACTACATGGCAGCACAACTCTATCTGGGTGGTACCGACTATCCTCAGAACAATGTCAAGTCCTTCCGCCATCGCGATGGAGGCCGTTTCCGCTTCGTCATCTTCGACCTCGACTTCGCCTTCGACACCTCCAACCCGTTTGGTGTATTCTTCGGCAAAGAGAACTATCTGTTCAACGAGCTCTATCCAAGGGGGCAGGCACGTATCCAAGCCCAGATCCGACTGGTCACCCTCTTCAAGAACATGCTTAAGAACAATGACTTCCGTCGCCGTTTCATCGATGCCTACTGCATCATGGGCGGCAGCGTCTTCGAAGCCACGCGTTGTGAGACCATCATCAACGAGTTGCTGGATCGTGTAGAGCCTGCCATGAATCTCAACAACGAGTCGGCTAGTTGGAAGGCCACCGAGGTGAAGAATGGTTTCAAGAATCGTCTCAGCACCGCCATCAGCGCCCTGAAGAACTACAGCACCTTCAACCTCTCGTCAGTAACAGCCCGCAAGGTGTCACTCAGCAGCGACACCCCTGGTGCCCATCTCTATATCAACGATATGGAAGTGCCTACTGGTGCCTTCAAGGGGCAGCTCTTCGCTCCCGTCGTCTTCAAGGCCGTAGCCCCCGCTGGCTATCAGTTCTACAGATGGGAGAGCAATGGCAAGTCATACTCCACGAATGCCACGATTATGATGCCTTCAAGCGATATCAACCTCGTTGCCACCTTCAAGGCCCTCACTAATAGCGAGATGACAGCTCAGGGCATCCATCCCGTGTGTATCAACGAGGTGAGCGGCTCCAACGATACCTATATCGACGAATATCGTAAGAAGGGCGACTGGGTGGAACTCTACAACACCACCGACCAGCCCATCGACGTTGAGGGCATGTACCTTACCGATAATCTCGCCAACCCCACGAAATACCAGATTACCAAGGGCAAGACAAGTGCCAACACCATCATCCCCGCCAACGGCTATCTCATTATCTGGTGCGACAAACGCGAGACCACCGACAACGGACTCCATGCCTCGTTCAAAATCGATGGCGACGGCGGTCTGCTCGTCCTGAGCCCCGCCGACCAGAGCTGGCAGGACGTCCTCGTCTATGGCGCCCACGACTCCCGCACCACCGTAGGCCGCTATCCTGACGGCACAGCCGATGTCTATGCCCTGAGTGCAGCCACCATCGGCAAGAGCAACCTTAAGACCTCCTACATGACCGCTGTCAGTCAGGAGAACGAGCAGCTCACCCGCGTGGCTAACACTATCGCCGCTGCCAACGGCCTGCGCATCTGCTACGCCTCCCAGCAGCTCATCGTGAAGAGCGAGGAAGAAACGCCCGTTTCCATCGCTATCTACATGGCCAACGGACAGGTCATCGACAACATGCAAGTCAGCCCCCGTGCAGGCAAGGCCTACCTTAACGTAGCCCATCTGCCCCACGGCTTCTACATCGCCCGAGCCACCAATGCCAACGGCACCACCGTCAGCTGCAAGTTCGAAAGATAATTCACCAAATTTATTGCCTTCACCATCTTTGCAACCACCTGTGTTTCTGCATGTTATGGTGAAGGCTTTAAATTAAGGTATTTCGAACGTAAAAGTAGCCCATTTAACACTCCTAAGTAGCCCATTTAACACTC
>CAZIKA010000169.1:0-4301 GCA_964539705.1 uncultured Prevotella sp.
GATGTTGACGTTATCATGGTAGCTCCTAAGGGTTCTGGTACTTCTCTTCGCACCATGTTCTGCGAGGGTCGTGGTCTGAACTGCTCATACGCCGTTTATCAGGATGCTTCTGGTAAGGCTAAGGACAAGACGATTGCCTTTGGTATCGGTATCGGTGCTGGCTACCTGTTTGAAACAACCTTCCAGCGTGAGGCTACTTCTGACCTGACTGGTGAGCGTGGATCACTGATGGGTGCTATCCAGGGACTGCTGCTGGCTCAGTATGAGGTATTGCGTGAGAATGGTCACACACCTTCTGAGGCTTTCAACGAGACTGTTGAAGAGCTGACTCAGAGCCTTGGCCCGTTGTTCGGACAGAAGGGTATGGACTGGATGTATGCCAACTGCTCTACCACAGCTCAGCGTGGTGCATTGGATTGGGCACCCCGTTTCCATGATGCCGTGAAGCCTGTGATGGAATGGCTCTACTACTCAGTTAAGACTGGTAATGAGGCACAGATTTCTATCGATGCTAACTCTAAGCCCGACTATCGTGCAGGATTGGAGAAGGAACTTGAGGCTATGCGTAATCAGGAGATGTGGCGTGCTGGTGAGACCGTTCGCAAGCTGCGCCCTGAGAATCAAGAAGATATCTAAAAATAAAGATTTATCGGATACTATCAATGGTGTCGGGTTTCACATGATGAAACTCGACACTATCTTTTTGAGGTCTGACAATACGCGTGCTGCCAAAAACCTGCAACAACTCACGCGCATCATCGGCATGAGCGCCCTCTGTATGAGCCTCTAAATACTGACGGTAGGCATCTGGGGTGTTCTCAATCAAGGCATTCATCCAGTCAAGTGAGTCAACATTAATCCGCACCTCTTCCTCCTTTATTGCCTGCAGACGCGCTTCTTCCTCTGCGCTACTCTGCTCCTCCGCTTGAGCCAAAGCCATAGCATATGCCTCATGTTCGTTAGCATTCTGACGAAGATAAAGGGCAGTAAAAACACCAAGCAGTAAAATAACAAAGAAGACTGGAACAAATGTTTTTTTCATCTCATTCAGGAAAGATTAATGAATGAAACGCAGTTCACGCAGCGTGTGGTCACCCATAATATGGCTTTTGTCAACCTGTCCGCCAACGCCCATGATTCGTCCCTTACAAGTATACTGCCATATAATATAGTCACGCTTATCATCCAGCACAGGAGGTTCGTCGGCATACATCGCAACCATCAACTGATAATCATCCAGTTTGCCAAGCAAATGCTTATTATAGAAATTACGGAAGGTATATACCAACGGCTTCTGATGGTAAGTCTCCTCCATCATATCAAGAAATTTAAACAATGAGTCGCAGAAGGCCTCGGTCGACAGTTTTCCTACCGTCTCCACATCAAGCATAGGAATCAGGTCCTGTTCTCCTGGCAAACACTGGGTCTTGAAATTACGCAGTTGCAACTGAAGGTCAACCATTGGACGGAAGAAATGATAGGAGCCAACCTTCAATCCGTGACGATGAGCCAAATCAATGTTCCGTTCATACTGAGGGTCTATACGATCCCCCCCTTCCGTTGCCTTCAGATAGACATAGGCCATTTTAGAGTGTTCGCCTACCGTTTCCCAAAACACCTCACCCTGATAATGACTCATATCGATACCATGCACATGCTCACAGGTATCTTCACAACAGAGATAAGGGTTTTCATGAATAGTGGGATGCGTCACCACGCGAGTTATTCGCGCACGTTTACGCGTTTTCTTTTTTCTGGGACGAGCATCCATATCAGCCACCGCCAGACAACAAAAACATAATATCAGGAATATAACAAGTTTCTTCATTTTGTGTCCTCAGTCTTTTCTTCTGTTTGCAGAATAACCTTAATCTTCGAGATACGATGACCATCCAGTTCCACAATCTCGAATTTAAAACGTCCGTAAGCAATGCGCTCATGTTCCTTAGGGAAGTCACCTTTCAACTCCAGCAACAGCCCCGCCAACGTATCGGCATCACCCTCTACGTCCTCAAACACATCGTCATCGACATCTAGTATCTTATAGAAATCGCTCAACAGCGTCTTACCTTCGAATATATAGGTGTTTGCATTTACGCGGACGAAATTCTTCTCTTCCTCGTCGTATTCATCATTTATCTCACCCACAATCTCTTCTAGGATATCCTCCAAGGTAATGAGACCACTCGTACCGCCGAACTCATCCACCACTATAGCGATGTGCACCTTGTTTTCCTGGAAATCACGGAGAAGATCATCAATCTTTTTTGTCTCAGGCACGAAATACGGCGGACGAATAAGCGACTGCCAACGGAATGCTGCTGACTTTCCGATATGAGGCAGCAGGTCCTTAATATACAGGATGCCACGCACATTATCAATAGAATCCTGATAGACGGGAATACGCGAATAGTTATTCTCGACAATACATTGAAGAACCTCTGGGAAGGTGGAACGGAAATTCAGATCCACGATATCCTGACGACTGGTCATTACCTCCTTAGCCGTCTCGTCACCAAAACGCACAATGCCCTCAAGCATATTCTTTTCCTCCTTCAGTTCTTCTTCGTCAGTAAGTTCCAAAGCCTGTTCCAAATCATCTACACTGAGTACATGATTCTCTTTCTGCACCACCTTCTCCGCAAGTGCGCCCGAACGAATCAATATCGATGACAGGGGGTAAAAGAGTTTGCTCAACAACGAGATAGTCGGAGCAAAAGTTCTACAGACTGTCAAGGCGTGTTGTCCACAGTAGACCTTTGGCATAATCTCGCCAAAAAGAAGCAGCAAGAAAGTCAACAGTATCGTTATCACCACAAACTCCAACCATTTTGCCTCACCGAAATCTATGAGCGAAGCAAAGAAATAGTTGCAGAGCATGATAATAGTTACATTAATCAAATTATTGGCTATCAAGATGGTAGCCAATGTACGCTCCGACTTGTTGCGAAGCCGTTGGATATACTGGTCTGACTTGTTTTTTTCCTCGTCGAGTTCATTCAAGTCGTTCGGTGAGAGAGAAAAGAATGCAATCTCTGAACCTGATGCAAAACCCGATGCCAACAACAGCAAGCAGGCTAAGACAGCAGAAAATGCCTCACCAAAACCGATGGAATTAATATGAACCTCGCTGAAGATATCTTGAAGATAATCCATTTCCCTATATTAGAACGGCATATCTGTTGACTCGTCACTCGCCGATGCCGCAGGTTGGGCAACAGAAGTAGACTGCTCTGGCTGTTGAGTAGCTTGACGCGGTGTCAACATCTCCATATTATCAGCCCAGATCTCAGTGACATACTGACGTTGGCCTTGTTTGTTGTCGTATGTAGAATAGCGCAGACGACCTTCAATGTACAGTTTATCACCTTTATGAACATACTGCTCTACGATCTCAGCCAACTTGCGCCATAGAATCACATTATGCCAGTCTGTACGATCAGGTACTTGAGTACCATTCTGCAACGTGTAACCTTTCTCCGTTGTAGCAAGACGCAGGCGAGCCACAGCTACACCATGATCCACATAGCGCACCTCCGGGTCCTGTCCCACGTTGCCTATCAGCATCACCTTGTTCATTTTGCCTTACCTAAATAGATAAACTTAAAATTCTTACCCTTAGCCGATGGGAACTGGCTACGGTCATCAACGCGCTGACGCAAGTGATCTACAATACGATTGTAACAATCCAAGCCTGAATATGCCTTTACCTGAGCCACAAAATGAGTATCACGATATTGGAACTTACCTGTACCTGGAACCATTTGCACACGTTTAAAATCTATAGAACCCTCATACCATCCCTCACGTTCTTCATTTAGTTTAAGGATAATTGGCGAAGCACCACGCTCCTTAGGAGCAGCGTCATCATGCAGCGTCCGGTTATTCTTAAACTCTTGCATTGAGGCAGCTTCGGTCTTGATGATAATAAAGTATACGCGTGGACGTATCTTGTAGCGCTTTGGATATACCATATCACTGGCTACGTAGTCACGTATATCTGCCTCAAGATCTGGATTCATACCTATCTCGTCAATACGAGCTAAAAAGTCTATAGCCTCATCAGCACTCGACACAAGTGTCTCGTTGTCAAAATATCTTAAGTATAAATTCATTTTATTGTGAAAAGGTTGTTGTCCTATATATAAAAAAAAAGAGAGCGGAAAACGGGACTCGGACCCGCGACCCCAACCTTGGCAAGGTTGTGCTCTACCAACTGAGCTATTTCCGCATTTCTTACATCAAAAAAAAGAGGTGAAGAGGAGGAGACTCGAACTCCCACGTCGCAATTGACACTACCC
>CAZIKA010000170.1:0-4265 GCA_964539705.1 uncultured Prevotella sp.
AAGGGATAGCGTACATATATGCCTTAGCAGGCATGGTCTGATGGAAGGCGGTATCAAAGACACCTACCTGAGGCAGACCAGGCATCAGCTCCTTCACGGCATTCACACCCTTCAGGTTAGCAGGGTTGTGCAGAGGAGCCAGATCGCTAACAGCCTCGAAGGCCTTCAGCACCTCGTCGGTCAGCACTACAGACTTATTGAACTTCTCGCCACCATGCACCATACGATGACCTACGGCATCAATCTCATCAAGACTCTTGATAACACCAATCTCAGGATCGGTCAACAGAGAGAAGATGAACTTCACGCCCTCAGTATGCTCAGGGATATCGTGCATAATCTGCTTCTTCTCACCATTAGCGAGCTTCACCTTTACGAAGGCGTTGTCCAAGCCTACACGCTCAGCACCGCCACTGGTCATCACACTCTTGTCGTCCATATTGTACAGAGCGTACTTGATAGACGATGAGCCACAATTCAATACTAATATCTTCATAATTATCGACCCCCTCCCAACCTCCCCCTGTATGGGGAGGAGTATTTACCAATAGGAGTTATAGGGGCATTCTTTAAATGATTATTCTAATTGTATCCACTCCCCTCCATACAGGGAGGGGTTGGGGGTGGGTCCTACTTCTTTGCGTCCATAGCCTGACAAGCTGTGATAGCTACGAGGTAGTAGATATCCTCTACTGAGCAACCACGAGACAGGTCGTTAACAGGACGTGCGATACCCTGGAGGATAGGACCGATAGCAGTAGCACCAGCCAAACGCTGCACGAGCTTATAGGCGATGTTACCAACTTCCAGACAAGGCATTACCAATACGTTAGCCTTACCAGCGATATCAGAACCAGGAGCCTTCTTAGAACCTACAGAAGGAACGAGAGCAGCATCAGCCTGCAACTCACCGTCGATCTTCAGGTTGGGATCCAGTTCCTTAGCCAACTTCGTAGCCTCAACAACCTTGTCAACTACCTCGTGAGAAGCAGAACCCTTGGTAGAGAAGCTCAGCATAGCTACACGGGGATCAGCGAATCCTGCCACACTCTTTGCGGTCTGAGCTGTACAGACAGCAATCTGTGAGAGCTGGTTTGCATCAGGCATAGGCGTTACAGCCACATCACCGAATACGAGCACACCATTCTCACCATATTCTGGCTTATCGGTAATCATCAGCATTGCACCGCTCACGCAAGTGATGCCAGGAGCACACTTGATAATCTGCAGAGCAGGACGCAGGGTCTCACCCGTAGTTGAAAGCGCACCAGAGATCTGACCATCAGCACCCTCGGTCTTGATAATCATGCATCCCAGGTAGAGGGGATCCTTCACCAACTCACGAGCCTTCTCAATAGTCATGCCCTTCTTCTCACGCAGCTTCTGCAGCAGTTGAGCCATCTCCTCGCTCTTCTCATAGTTCAGCGGGTCGATGAGGGTAGCCTTATCAATATGAGTCAGTCCCTTCTCCTTAGCCAGTGCATGAACCTTTTCTGGGTTACCAATCAGAATCAGGTCTGCAATGTCATCAGCCAACACACGGTCGGCGGCTGTCAGGGTGCGCTCCTCCTCAGCTTCAGGGAGCACAATGCGCTGCTTGTTGCTCTTGGCACGCGCAATGATTTGTTCAATTAATCCCATAGTTTGTAATACATTAAATTATTATATAAAATAGATTCATTTCAATAGTTCTGTCAGTTCAGCCTCCAATTCCTCTGCCGAGAGACGCAAGTGGAACTGACCATTGTGTGCCGTACTGATTGCACCTGTCTCCTCCGAGACGATAATGCAGAGGGCATCACTCTCCTGTGACATTCCAAGAGCAGACCTATGGCGCAGCCCTAGTTCCTTGGGAATGTCCAAGTCATGACTGACAGGCAGTATACAGCCAGCAGCCTTGATGCGATGGTTGCTGATAATCATTGCCCCATCATGCAATGGTGAGTTCTTGAAGAAAATGTTTTCTATAAGTCGTTGATTGACCTCAGCATCTATCATATCACCCGTTGCCACAATATCATCCAACGGCATGTTGCGTTCCATTACAATCAATGCGCCCACCCTTCCTTTTGCCATCTGCATGGCAGCCATCACGATAGGCATGAAACTTTTCTTCAGTCGAACCAAGTCAAGTTCATCAGTACGCTTGGGTGAGAAGATACGCACGAAGGTACGAATTCTTCGGTGAGCACCAAGATTATAAAGGAACTTACGGATATCATCCTGGAAAATGACGATGATAGCGATGACTCCTACCGACACCAGTTTATCGAGAATGGCTCCCAGTAGTTTCATCTCCAAAATCTGAGACACGAAAATCCATACCACGACAAAGATCATGATACCCATAAAGACATTCAGCGAGCGAGACTCTCGCATCAACCTGTAGGTATAAAATAGCATAATAGCCACCAACAGGATGTCAATCATGTCTTTGATTCCAAATTCTATCATATGGTTATGACGATTTTAGTGCCTTATACATTTTCACACATTCCATTGCTTCCTTTACATCATGTACCCTCAAGATGCTAGCTCCTTTCATCAGGGAGACGGTGTTCAGCATCGTTGTGCCGTTAAGTGCCTGACTCTGATCTGTGCCCAATAGTTTATAGATCATCGACTTTCTCGATATGCCTACCAAAACGGGCAGTTCCATCACCTGTAGCTTCTCCATCTCGTTCATTAATCGGTAGTTCTCTTCCACCGTCTTTCCAAAACCAAAGCCCGGATCCAGAATGATATCTTTCTGCCCCATATCTCGCAACATCTGCACCTTACGGGCAAAAGCCATCAGCGTATCGTGCAGGTCCTTTTGTATAGACATTAATATATATGGTACACCCAGTCGAGCCACCGTACGGAACATCGCCTCGTCAGCACCTTCACTCACATCATTGATGATATCGGCACCGAACTCCTCTACAGCCATCTTTGCAACATCAGCGCGAAAGGTATCAATAGACAAGGGCACATCGGGCTGCACACGTGTGACTACCCTCAGAGCCATACGCATACGTTCCATCTCTTCCTCTACAGAGACTTCTGCTGCACCAGGTCGTGTGGAATAAGCACCAACGTCAATAAAAGTACCGCCTTGAGCCACAATTTCATTTGCCCTTTCAGCAATATCCTGCTCGGTCTGTTTACGGCTATCGGCAAAGAAAGAGTCGGGTGTGGCATTCAAGATACCCATCACCTTTGGCTCACTTAAATCCAACAATTGTCCCTTGATATTCAGCGTATATTGCATCCGTTTTCGTCTTTTGCCTGCAAAATTAGCCAATAAATCCCAAATATGAGCAAGTAACGATGAAAAAGTTCACGATTTATCAAATAATACATTTTTTTTCGTAACTTTGCAGCTCGTAGAATTAACTTTTGCATATTATGAAGAGATTACTATTCGTCATTGCCACATTAGTACTAGGTATCAATATGGTTTATGGACAAGAGAAGAAAGTATTTGATGTCGTAGAGCAGATGCCACATTTCCCTGGTGGAGATGCGGCCTTGATACAGTTCCTCAAAGAGAACATCAAATATCCAGAGGCAGCCGAGAAGAACGGTATTCAAGGGCGTGTCATATGCACATTTGTTGTAAAAGACGATGGTTCCGTCACCAACGTTCAGATTCTTAGATCTGTAAATAATTTGCTCGACAATGAGGCTGTCCGCGTGATACAAGCTATGCCGAAATGGGTTCCAGGCAAACAGAACGGAGAACCCGTCTTTGTAAAGTATACACTTCCCATCACTTTCAAGTTAGATACCCCAAAGTCTCAACCGCACATGGTTAAGGTCGTTGATACGGTAGTACCTGATACAACACCAGTCTCAACAACGAAAGTATTTGACGTAGTAGAGCAGATGCCACAATTTGGCTCTTACACATACAAGAAGTTTATCCCAGACCCTCAGAATCCCCAAAAGGGTACTTACGTAACCAAAACAGAATCTGGAACAGCAGGTCTTCTGGCATTCTTAAATAGAAACGTAAAATACCCCGTTAAAGCTGAGGAAAACGGTATTCAAGGACGCGTACTATGCAGCTTTGTTGTTGAACGTGACGGTTCCATTACCGAAGTAAAAGTCATCAGGTCGGTTGACCCATCTCTTGACAAGGAAGCTGTACGTGTCATCCAAAGCATGCCCAACTGGATTCCAGGAATGCAAAAGGGGCAACCCGTTCGCGTGAAATTCACACTGCCTGTCACTTTCAGACTACAATGAACATACAAGAATTATACAAACTCTATCAGCAG
>CAZIKA010000171.1:0-4263 GCA_964539705.1 uncultured Prevotella sp.
GAGATTCATGTGTCCCTGCCTAGCATGTGATGCCTGATGTATGAGGGCTGAAGTAACGTGAATCATGGAGGTCTTTAATTCGTTCAGACGAGATATATAATCAAAATATCGGGATATCTCCCATCTGATGCTATTTATAATAGGAGACATTGGATTATGTCTTGTTAGATGTATGAGGGCTGATGTTTGATAAAAATACGCCGCATCTGAGTGTCTTGCGCTCAGATGCGGCTTAATCTATAGGTGATTGTTATGCGGCAATCATTTCTTCACCAAGTTTGTGAATGTGCTCGATGATTTCCTGCTCACGTTCTTTTGAAGGCTTCTTGAAACCATTGATGTAGTTACGTAGCAGGGTGGGGTTCATACCTATCATCCGTGCAAATTCAGCTACATTGATTTCTTTGTGAGCTAGAAAAAAACGTTGGAGAGGACTCGGCTCTGCATCTTCGTATTCAAAACTCTCGAAGCTGATGTCTTCGTCCAATGCACGCCAATGAATACCGTCAAAGCCAAAGGTGTACTTGCTTCGTTCTTCATCGCTTGCTTGACGTAACTTTGGATACCAAAGCAATGACTGCTTGTACTCTATTCCTTCTTCGTCTTTGCCGTAAATGTAGTCGGCATCAAACCAAATCTCCGTAATTCTCATAATCTTTCCTCCTTATAATTTTTATTCAAAATGCTCTTTCCATCGTTTAATAATAATGTCGGCATTCTCGTCTATTACATTCTTTATCTTCTTGAAATCGTTTGCTTTGATTTTCTGTTTCTCAAAAAGTTCAAACTCCTTCCCGTTCCATACGAACTTAGCCATTCCTCCATTACCTTCTACATGTATATGTAGTGGTTCGTGTTCTTTACTGTAAAAGAAGAACGAAAACCCGAAAAATCTAAATACTTCTGGCATGAAATCTATTTATTTTATTGTTTCTGTTTGCAAAAATAGGTATTATTTTCGATACCACCAAATATTTAGCAAAAAAAGAATTATGTATAAGGTCCTTGTCTCGCATGTGATATCTGAAGCGTGAAGCCTTAAAGATAACTTTCCATTCTGATTTGGATGGATAGTTTTTTATTCATGCATGTAACATTTTCAAGTTTTGCATGCTATTTTTATGAAAAAGTAGTAAATTTGCAGACGATATAGCAATATACAGTAAATAATCATATTTTATTTTGAAATGAAAAAGCTAATAGTTTTCTTAGTACTGACGATGATGTCAGTAGCAGGTTATGCTCAGGATGTCATCGGCAAGTGGGTAACTGAAGGTGGTGACTCTCAGGTTGAGATTTATAAAAATGGCGACAAGTTGAACGGCAAGATTGTATGGCTGAAGAAAGGCGATGGTCAGCTTGACGTACACAATCCAGACAAGAAGTTGCAGAGCCGCAAGTTGGTTGGCACCAACATTCTGACGGGCCTAACCAAAAAGGGCGAGAAGTGGGAAGGTGGCAAGATATATAATCCCAAGAACGGCAAGACCTATAAGTGCTCTATTTGGCTCGAAGGGGGCAACCTCAAGGTTCGCGGTTATGTGGCGATGTTCTACGAGACCCAGACATGGACTAAAAAGTAAATTGGAACAAAAGCCTATTTCTATATCCGTTTTTTTGATGAAGAAAGAACTGGTGAAGATGGCTGATAGAAAAACTTTCCATCCAAGCGGATGGAAAGTTTTTTATTTAGAAGAACGAATGAGAATCGAGGGGTGTTATTCGCTAAACATCTCCTTTAAGATATCTTGTTCAATATCAGTTGGTATGTTTTTTGTCTTGCAGCAGTCAACGATGTATTTTACCGTCTTGTCAGAGAGAGGGGCTCTTTTCCATACGTCCAGATGATTCTGCCATCTTCCTTTAAAGGTGTTCTTGTCTGTGAGATTTAAACCGTCATTGGTAGCTTTTCGGCCCATTTCAGAATACCAACCGTCTTTGAAAGTGTATTCACCATATTCTTGTGGTGTGATTTCCAGACCGATTAACACCCTGCCCTTCATTCTTAATGAGATTCCGGCAGCAGCATATTCGCCCTTGGGGCCGTAATACTTGAACTGGCGGTAGCCCTGTTTCAGACCAAAGGCAATGGTCTTCCCGTTATCATAAAGCATAGAATCCATCATCCATGCACCAACGAGTTCTTTTTCGGACACTTTTTCTTGAGCATCCACTTGCATAGCACTGATAAGCGCTACAGCCATCAAAATGATTAATTTTTTCATAAGTTTTGGTTGTTTTGTTTAGTAATTATTTTGTATGTTGTATTGCCTCTTTCATGTCTGTCAGGCATTTCTTTATCATGGGTTCTGTTAGCATGGAGTCTTTGTGGCTTACGTTGCCCTTCATGACAGCTTCTGACAGTTCATTGGTAAACGATACAAATGGATTCTTTGCGTTGGGGGCTGTCACCTTCAACTCACCAAGGGGAAATTCGTATTTCATGTCACTCTGCAAAAATGCCTTTTTCTTTCCACAACTGACGACATCCAACCACATGCTTTTCAAATCCTGAGCCTGTCTATCGGTAATGGGTATGGAATATGTCTTTACTTTAATCCCTTTACACTTCTTGGGATGCTTGCGCAATACCGATTTGTATCTCTCTTTATCAATCCTTTTCCACTTAAAAAGGGCTTCGTTCGTAGCTTGCCAGATGTTCTTCTTGGCTTCCTTGTAGATGAGGGCATGAGCAATGGAGTCATAATATAATATCCACTCATTTGCTTGCGAACGTTCACAACTCATACCGAATGCTATATTCTTAGGCTTCAAAAGTCGTGCTTTTTCTTTGTAGTAGAATGCTATTCGCTGATGCTTTTTCTGCCAAGCCTCCGATGCACTGTCCGTATGGATAGATAATTGCTCTGCAAGTCTTTTCCCATCCTCGTAGTTCGTTATGGAAACGAGGTTGCCAACAGAATCTAACCCTACAAAAACTACTTCGGCAAGCCTGTTAGTTTCATGCTGCTTGATGGGTTGTTCTTGTGACTTTTTGCTTTCGTCTTTTACATCATCTGATTCTAGTACGACACGCTCTGCCACGTGGAGAACAACCTCTTTGTCCGTATTCTTTTCTTCTCGTTGGCCTTGTAAGGTGATTTTCGGATGACGAACATCCGTCTTTTGTACAATCTTTTCCCCTTCGCTTTTTCTCGTTTCTTCCTCTGCCTTTGCTGTAATTTGCTTTTCCGTTTTAGAGATAGCCTTCTGACCTGCATCTGCCTGCAATTGACGAGGCTCCTTAGAATTGGGTGCAAAAAGGAAGATTCCAGTTAAAAGCAAAACAGAGGCTGCGACAGCGATACTCCATAAGAGAGGTTTCCTAGACCTTGGCTTTTTGCCTATCACTTCGCGTTCGAACTTTGTCCACTTTGCATCGATGTCGATGGGTTGGCAGGACAGTTTCCTGCGACTGCTGCGTTTCGCCTCTACCATCAAACGATATACCTCACGAGTATCATCATCACAGTTGATGATGTCGTGGATCTCCTCTTCAGAGTATGCTGCGGGGTTGTCTAGCATCTCGAGAAGTTTGCGGATATTGTCATTACTAGTTTCCATTGCAATTGTCGTTTAACGATATAACTTTGAACGAATCTTCAGAATGCTCTGTTGCAGATACTTGTAGACCGTGTTCTGGTTCATATTGAGACGCAGAGCGATTTCCTTTAGGGTTAGATCCTCGTCAAAGCGCAGACGAAAGATGCTGTGGTGGGGTTCCTCAAGGCTATCAATGTATGATTGAATAGCTTCCAACTGCTCGGATAATTTGTCTGTAGGCTGCAAGTCGGTTGTCTCGTCCACAGGGTATAAGTTTTCTATTTGTTTGCGGAGAGAGGTCCTTCGGATGATGTTTAAACAGCCGTGATGTACGGAGGTCATCAGGTAGGCTCTAATTTTATCCTCTGGTGGTATGATGTCCTGTTTCATCAGTTGTACAAATACATCCTGAACAATGTCTTCAGCTTCTTTGTCTTCGCCCAACAATGTCCTAGCCAGGTAATACATGTCGCTGTAGTACCGGCGGAATAGTTGTTCAAGAATCTCTTTTTCAAGCATGTCAGTCATTGTTGCTTAATATCAGATTGTTTTTATCTATAAGACAATCTAACCTCATCTTTTTTTATGGAAACTCAATTTTTTTTGAAAAATATGATTTCTGATTGCAAAGGTACGAAAAGTTTTGGAGATGATAGCATTTCCTTTCCTTTTGTTTGGTGGCTTCGAAAATTATCCGTAACTTTGCGAAGAATATGAAAG
>CAZIKA010000172.1:0-4194 GCA_964539705.1 uncultured Prevotella sp.
CCTCTGCAGTTCCTAAAGGCTGTATTGCCAAACCCACAGGATCTGGGTGAGAACTACGAGGGTCAGACCTCTATCGGCTGTCGCATCCGTGGTATCGGCAACGATGGCAAGGAGCACACCTATTATGTATATAACAACTGCTCACACCGTGCTGCCTACGAGGAGACAGGCATGCAGGGCGTTTCTTACACCACTGGTGTTCCCGCCATGATTGGTGCCATGATGTTCTGCAAAGGTCTGTGGAAGAAGCCCGGCGTTCACAACGTCGAGGAGTTCGATCCCGATCCCTTCATGGAGCAGCTCAACAAGCAGGGACTGCCTTGGCATGAGCAATTCGATATTGATATCGAATTGTAAGAGGTGAGAGGTGAGAAGCTAGAGGTGAGAGAATAGACTTTAGGCTGAATATGGAAGATTTCTATTATCGTAAACTTAAGGTTTACCATCAAGCAAAAGCGCTAGTGGCTGACATCTATCAAATATGTCAGCGTTTTCCTCCTCAAGAATCTTACGGACTAACTAATCAGATTCAACGAGCCGCTGTTTCAATTCCATCAAATATCGCTGAGGGGATGGGACGTTTTTCAATAAAAGAACGTATTCACTTCATCGATATTAGTATGGTTCACTCATGGAAGTTATGTGTCAATTAGAAGTCGCAGAATTATTGAATTACATAACGAGCGAGCAACTAACAAAAATGGAAAATAATATAACAGAAATAGCAAAGATGCTTATTGGATTAAGGAAAAACATGGAAGAAAAAAATGACAAATAAAAATGTATAACAATAGGTGAAATGCGTAAGTTCTGAGACGCTGAGTCTTTCCTCTCACCTCTCACCTCTCACCTCTCACCTCTAAACCAACAAATAACAATGGCAAAGAAAGAAGAAAAAGAACAGCTCACTCCTCAACAGGAGAAGATGAAAGCCCTGCAGGCTGCTTTGGCAAAGATTGAGAAGGACTTTGGCAAAGGCAGCATCATGAAGATGGGCGATGAAAAGATAGAAAACGTTGAAGTCATTCCTACCGGTTCCATTGGTCTGAATGCCGCTCTTGGTGTAGGTGGCTACCCTAAGGGACGCATCATCGAGATCTATGGTCCTGAGTCATCAGGTAAGACCACACTGGCTATTCACGCTATTGCCGAATGCCAGAAAGCTGGTGGCGTGGCTGCCTTTATCGACGCCGAACATGCTTTCGACCGCTTCTATGCAGAAAAGTTAGGTGTCAACATTAGCGAACTCTATATCTCTCAGCCCGACAATGGAGAGCAGGCCCTTGAGATTGCCGATCAGCTGATTCGTTCAAGTGCTGTCGACATCCTCGTTGTCGACTCTGTGGCTGCTCTGACACCTAAGAAGGAAATTGAGGGCGATATGGGCGACTCTGCCGTGGGTTTGCATGCCCGCCTGATGAGTCAGGCTTTGCGTAAGCTGACAGGCACCATTGCCAAGACTAAGACCACCTGTATCTTCATCAACCAGTTGCGCGAGAAGATTGGCGTGATGTTTGGCAATCCTGAGACCACCACTGGTGGCAACGCCCTGAAGTTCTACGCTTCCGTGCGTCTCGATATCCGCAAGTCGCAATCTATCAAGGATGGTGAAACGGTGCTGGGCAACAAGGTCAAGGTGAAAGTTGTGAAGAACAAGGTGGCACCTCCCTTCCGCAAGGCAGAATTCGACATTATGTTTGGCGAGGGCATCTCGAAGACTGGCGAGATTGTTGATCTGGGTGTTGAGTACGGTATTATCACCAAGAGCGGTTCATGGTTCAGCTATGGCGACACCAAACTGGGTCAGGGTGCTGAAGCCGTGAAAGCCATGATGAAGGATAATCCTGAGCTCGCTGAGGAACTGGAGGCCAAGGTGATGGAGAAGCTCCAAGAGCAGGCATAAGCCTCATAAACAAGCAAGCAAAAGAAAATCTCGACTGTAGCGATGCAGTCGAGATTTCTTTTTTCGTCTCTTGAAGTCTTAGTGTTTGATGCTCTTCACCTTGCGAGTCTTCTTGTTCATAAACACACAGGCATAGGGCTTATTGGCTTCCTTGTATACCATCGTATAGGTGTTGGCATCCACATCACCACCTCCAGTGGGTTCACCTAATGCCAGTTTTACTTCTTCCTCCGAGAAGCCTGCACGTACCACGCCCTTCTGGATATCTGCCAGATGCTCTTTCGTCACCCCAGGAACATCCAAAGGACTGCCTGCAGCAAACAGATTGTCATACAGATCCTCATGCGTACCAGCTATATCGCCTGACACGTCATGGCTCACAAACGTCACCTGCTTGGTATAGGTCTTACCAGAGCCCTGCCCACGCAATGTCATCTTGACATAATGCGTGCCTCGCTGAGCCCTGACATCCATAATCTTAAAGGTTGACAGGCGCCCCATCTTTGCTGGTCTTCCATTACTTTCCGTAAATACAGAAGGATACAAGGTATAGACCACCTGACCGATATACTTCTTATAGGCGGCACTTGCTGCCATATTGTCAGCAGGCAGTTCAAAGGCGCCTCTGAACGTGTGCTTCTTCTTGCTACTGATTTCAAATTCATCATCACGCATACCGCAGTTGGTATGACTGATGGCAACATTCTGATAGAACTCACGTCCCTTTTCATCAGCAACGATAATCTTCACAGGATAATTGCGCGTACCCACACCAACAGCAACCACCTTTACTTCTGTGCCCTCCTTCACGTCGGTAATCACCTCATAGCCGTCGCCGTCCAACTCTGTATCCACATAATATTCGTCGGCCAGCGTAAACAGCGTCTTGTCTTTGAAGAAATCTATAGCTACATCCACATCGCCCAGATAAGCCAGCGTGGGGACACCCAACTTTCCGAAGCAATAATCATCAAATGATGCCGTAGGAACCTCGAAATAATACTTTTTCCCGTTGTCCTCACAGGTAAAGTTCACGCGTTCATGCAGTCCGCCCGTGTTCTCATGTCCCTGATAGACCATGATTTTATGACGAAGCGACAGATTGCTGACCATCTTGTCCGTCTCTGCGTCAGCAAAGGTCTTGATCACCAGGTCCTTCTTGTCTGGTATCACCATAAAACGCATACCGGTACCCCAGTCACACATGCTGACATAACGGAAATTACGGGCTATCTCGTCCACGGGCTCATTCTTCTGAGCCGTCGAGTCCGTTGTTTCCGACAGTGTCTCCTCTACTGCCACTTTCTTGGCACCCTTTGTCTTTACGATGTATTTATTTTCCTGAGCCGAGGCCGCAGTCACTACTGCTGCCATCAACATCATCGTCAATAATCTTCTCATACGCGTAAACATTATTTTCTCTTATTGCCGACAAAGGTACAACTTTTTTCCGACTCTCTGACAAAATGGCGTGACAAAAAAGCGTTCCTTGATAAATTTTAAACTTTTGGCACGCGGTTTGCTATCCTGTCAATGACATATTTTGAATAATAACAAATAAAAAGATACAATTATGGGAAAGATTATTGGAATTGACTTAGGTACAACCAACAGCTGCGTTGCCGTATTCGAAGGTAATGAGCCTGTTGTGATTGCAAACAGCGAAGGCAAGCGTACCACGCCTTCAGTAGTAGGTTTCGTTGAGGGTGGCGAGCGTAAGATTGGCGATCCCGCCAAGCGTCAGGCTATCACCAACCCGAAGAACACCGTTTACTCTATCAAGCGTTTCATGGGTGAGACTTGGCAGCAGACCGAGAAGGAGATTTCTCGCGTGCCATTCTCTGTAGTCAACGAGGGTGGCTATCCCCGTGTCGACATCGACGGACGTAAGTACACCCCACAGGAAATCTCTGCTATGGTGCTTCAGAAGATGAAGAAGACCGCTGAGGACTACCTGGGTCAGGAGGTTACCGATGCCGTTATCACCGTGCCCGCTTACTTCTCTGACTCACAGCGTCAGGCCACTAAGGAGGCCGGTCAGATTGCTGGTCTGAACGTACGTCGTATCGTCAACGAGCCTACAGCAGCTGCTCTGGCTTACGGTATCGACAAGACCAACAAGGATATGAAGATTGCCGTATTCGACCTCGGTGGTGGTACTTTCGATATCTCTATCCTCGACTTCGGTGGTGGTGTGTTCGAGGTGCTCTCTACCAATGGTGACACTCACCTGGGTGGTGACGACTTCGACCAGGTTATCATCGACTGGCTGGTTCAGGAGTTCAAGAACG
>CAZIKA010000173.1:0-4089 GCA_964539705.1 uncultured Prevotella sp.
TTCACCGTTGAGAAATGGGGCCGTAAGCCTCTGCTTATCTCAGGTTCACTGGGTATGGCTATCGGCGCATTAGGTGTGGCTATCACATTCGGAAATGAGAGTCTTGCACTGGTTACTGCTGCATCACTGCTGGTTTACTCTGCTTCGTTCATGTTCTCTTGGGGACCCATCACTTGGGTACTCATTGCCGAGATATTCCCCAATACCATCCGTGGTGGTGCTGTAGCTATCGCTGTGGCCTTCCAGTGGATCTTCAACTTCATCGTTTCTTCGACCTTCGTGCCCATGTTCAACATGCACCTCACCGAGGGCGATGATTTCGGTCACTGGTTCACCTATGGTCTCTACGGCTTCATCTGTCTGGTGGCAGCCCTCTTCGTATGGAAGATGGTGCCCGAGACCAAGGGCAAGACACTGGAGGATATGACCGCTATGTGGAAAAACCGCAAGAAATAATAATACTAATAATTAAAAACAGTAAAAAATGAATTGGAACGCAAGAGAATTTATTTGGCTTGACTGGCTCGTACTTTGTGTTGGCATCTTAGGTGTCATCTGGTTTGTATATCGTGCCATCAAGAAGGACAAGGAGAAAATGAAGGGTGCCGACTCTCAGGACTATCTGTTCGGAAAAGGTGAGCCCTGGTATGTAATCGGTATGGCTATCTTCGCCGCCAACATCGGCTCTGAGCACCTCGTAGGTCTGGCCGGTACTGGTGCGAAAGACGGTGTAGGTATGGCCCACTGGGAGATGCAGGGATGGATGATCCTGATCCTCGGTTGGCTGTTCGTACCCTTCTATCAGCTGCTCAACAATAAGATGGGTAAGATTATCACCATGCCCGACTTCCTGAAGTTCCGCTACACCCAGCGCACGGGTTCATGGCTCTCAATCATCACCCTGATTGCCTACATTCTGACCAAGGTCAGCGTAACAGCATTCACAGGTGGTATCTTCTTCGAGTATCTCATCGGTCTCCCCTTCTGGTGGGGTGCCCTCGGCCTTATCGCCGTCACGGCCATCTTTACCGTCATCGGTGGTATGAAGGGTGTGATGACCATGTCAAGTATTCAGACACCTATTCTTATTATTGGTGCATTTGCTGTGCTCTTCCTTGGTCTGTCTACACTGGGCGGTGGCAGTATCGTTCAGGGTTGGGAGAACATGATGGCCTTCTGCAGCACCCTGCACGACGGTTACGGAACCACTCACATGTTCCACTGGGCAGAGGTCAATGAGTCGGGCAATCCCGATCCCCTCTATCATGAGTATCCTGGCTTCGTAGTGTTCATCGGTGCATCAATCATCGGTTTCTGGTACTGGTGTACCGACCAGCACATCGTTCAGCGTGTACTGGGTCAGCAGAAGGGCGAGAGCAACGTTGAGGTCATGAAGCGTGCACGTCGCGGTACCATCGCTGCCGGCTACTTCAAACTGCTCCCCGTATTTATGTTCCTGATTCCCGGTATGGTGGCTATGGCACTGGCCAATGGCGGCTATGGCGACTTCGGCATCCAAATGGATATTGCCAACCAGCACGATACTGACGGTGCTTTCGCTATGATGGTGAAGAGCATTCTGCCTGCCGGTGTCAAAGGTTTCGTGACTATCGGCTTTATCTGCGCCCTCGTCACCTCACTGGCAGCCTTCTTCAACAGCTGCGCCACACTGTTCACAGAGGACTTCTATAAGCCAATGAAGAAGGGTATGAGCGAGGCTCACTACGTGCTCGTTGGCCGTATCGCTACCGTTGTTGTCGTTGTTCTCGGCCTGCTTTGGCTCCCCGTCATGATGGGTATGGGCAACCTCTACAGCTATCTGCAGGGCATCCAGTCACTGCTGGCTCCATCAATGGTAGCCGTCTTCACGCTGGGTATTCTCTCTAAGAAGATTACGCCGAAGGCTGGTGAGTGGGGTCTCATTGGTGGTTTCATCATCGGTATGCTTCGACTGGTCACCAATGTCATCACCGACACGGGTGCTGCCCAGATGGATGGTGCCTTCTGGGATTACACCGCATGGTTCTGGCAGACCAACTGGCTCGTATTCGAGTGCTGGCTGCTGGTATTCATTGTGCTGATGATGGTTGTGGTGAGCTTCTTTACTACCGCTCCCACAGCTGCACAGAAAGATGCCATCACCTTCACAGCTGACTACCGCAAGCAAATTCGTGAGAGCTGGGGTATATGGGATATCGTTGGTACGCTCGGTGTTATTACACTCTGCGGCTGCTTCTACTGGTATTTCTTCTAATCAAAGAAGATGACTTACTATAAGGAATATTCGAAAGTCTGGGTGTCGGTTGACGTGATGATCTTCGGTTTTGACCAAAACAAACTGAAGGTGCTCATCGGCCGACGCCAGATGGATCCAGGTCGCGGAGAGTGGAGCCTCTACGGAGGCTTCGTCTCTGACGATGAGAGCATCGACGATGCTGCCAAGCGTACCCTGAAAGACCTGACAGGCCTCAACAACCTGTATATGCGTCAAGTGGGTGCATTCGGCAGTATCGACCGTGACCCAGGCGAGCGCGTTATCTCGATTGCCTACTATGCACTTATCAACGTGAAGGACTATGACGAGAAACTGCGCAAGGAACACAACGTGGAATGGGTGGATATCAATCAGATTCCCACGCTCTATTCTGACCATAACCTTATGATTGAACAGGCACTGCACATCATGCGACAGAAGATCAAGACTGCTCCAATCAGTTTCCGTCTGCTGCCGCAACTCTTCACCCTCACACAGTTGCAGACCCTCTACGAGGCTGTTATCGGTGAGGAGGTTGACAAGCGTAACTTCCGCAAGCGTATCAAGGACATGGACTTCATTGAGAAGACCAACCTGATCGACAAGAAGTCATCGAAGCGCGGTGCTGCTCTCTACCGCTTTAATAATAAAGCATATAACGAAGACACAAACTTCAAACTCTAAGTTTTAAAATCATGTTAGAAGAACTCAAACAGAAAGTATTCAAGGCCAATCTAGACCTCGTAAAGCAGGGCCTCGTGATTTTCACATGGGGCAATGTATCAGGTATAGACCGTGAGAAAGGTCTCGTTGTTATCAAGCCCTCTGGTGTCAGCTATGACGAAATGAAGGCTGAGGACATGGTGGTGGTAGACCTCGAGACGGGAAAGGTCGTAGAAGGCGACCTCAACCCCTCAAGTGACACACCCACACACCTTGTATTATATAAGGCATTCCCCAATATCCAGGGCGTGGTTCACACCCACTCTACCTACGCTACAGCTTTCGCTCAGGCAGGTAAGGACATCCCCAATATCGGCACTACTCATGCCGACTATTTCTACAAGGATATCCCCTGCACCCGCGATATGACCGAGGCTGAGGTGAAGGGACAATATGAGTTGGAGACAGGTAACGTCATCGTAGATGAGATCCTGAACATCCGCAAGATCAACCCCGATCACACACCTGCCGTACTGGTGAAGAACCACGGTCCGTTCTCATGGGGTACTTCTCCCGACAACGCCGTTTACAACGCTAAGGTAATGGAGCAGTGTGCCAAGATGGCTTTCGTAGCCTTCAGCGTGAACCCCAATCTTACCATGAATCCGCTGCTCGTTGAGAAGCACTACATGCGTAAGCACGGACCAAACGCATATTACGGACAGAAAGGTCAGAAACATTAATTTATAACTAAAAACAATTACAAAAAATGAAAGCATTCGAAAATTATGAGATTTGGTGGGTAACCGGTGCACAGCTTCTTTATGGAGGCGACGCAGTGGTTGCAGTTGACGGACACTCAAAGGAGATGGTTGACGGCCTGAACAAGAGCGGCAACATCCCCGTGAAGATTGTATATAAGGGCACAGCAAACAGCTCTAAGGAAGTAGAGCAGGTGATGCTGGCTGCCAACAACGATGAGAAGTGTGTTGGTATCATCACATGGATGCACACCTTCTCACCCGCAAAGATGTGGATCAAGGGTCTGCAGCAGCTGCAAAAGCCCCTACTCCACTTCCACACTCAGTACAATGCCGAGATTCCCTGGAGTGACATCGACATGGACTTCATGAACCTGAACCAGAGTGCTCACGGTGATATCGAGTTCGGAC
>CAZIKA010000174.1:0-4038 GCA_964539705.1 uncultured Prevotella sp.
GATTCGAATTGTGAGGACAAGGAGATTATCGTGAAGATTAGGAAACAGATGGATGCCAGTCCTGATATGCGTGACAAGCGCGACCTGATAGAGAAGTTCATCATGCAGATGACTCCTGAAAAAGGTAAGGATGTAGGCGAGGAATGGGAACAGTATATCGAACAGGAGAAGAAAGAACGCCTGGATGCGATTATCAGCGAAGAGCATTTAAAGCCCAAAGAGACTGCCGACTTTATGCAACGTGCCTTTGCTGATGGTTACGTCACGGAAACGGGAACGGGTATCGCTAAGATTCTGCCACCAAGTAATCCTTTCCTGCCAGAAAGTGGTGAGAAGAAGCAAACGGTGATAGAGAAGCTGAAGGAATATCTGAATAAATTCTTAGGAGCTGTTGAAGACTCTGACTCACCTCAGCTATTCAGCATAAAACAACCAGGAACAGCTGTTAAACAAAAAGCGAAGGCTGATGAGGTGAGACTTGTACCACAAGGTTCCATATTGGATGATGTGGAAAAAGATGCCGATGTTCGCCGTATGGTGCATAACATGATGGAACTATACGAAGGTACCACCATCATGAATATTGTTGTAGAATGCCAAAAAGAGTTCCAAGAGCGATACTTCAGCATGAAGGGTAACGACTGGCGCCACCTGATACGTGATTATGTCCGCAAGGTAACAGAGCGTCCAGAACTACAAGAGACGGAAGTCTTCAGGTATGTGATGGCTGGATAGCAATTGAAGAGGGATGATGTAAGATGTGATGCCAATAGGGACAGGAGAATGACATCTGATCTTGATTCGTATCAAAGACAGGAGATCGCAATGCCCGATGTGAGGGCGCTGCTTTGTCACATTAGAGGCCGCCCAGCTAGAACAGCGCGAAAAGCTGTATGAATATTATCGAAACAAACTATTGACTTTTGAGTTTTTTTACTGGTTAGTAGCACTAACCAGTTCCATAAATCGCATATTTTATATGATAATTGCATAAAAACGTTCTTAAATTTGCGAACATTAGAAAAATATTAGTATATTTGCAGCCAAATGATAGTAACATTTGAGGAAACATATTTAGAAGAACTCTATACTCAGGGCAAAGCTAATGACAAAAAGCATCGGTTTCAGCCTAAGATTATCGATAAGTATGTCAAGGTAGTCAACCTGATGAAGCAACAGGAAAATGTACTTGGATTAACTAAGTATGGTTCGTTGCATTACGAAAAACTTCATGGCGACAAAAAAGATGATAGCCAACAATCTAAAGCCTTTTAAACCTACGCATCCAGGCGAGGTGCTGAAAGACGAGTTGGAGTTCCGCGAAATATCACAACGTGGATTGGCAAAGGAATTGGGCATTTCGTATTCTGTACTCAACGAGGTGCTGAATGGCAAACGTGCCCTTAACCATGAACTGGCAATGATGATGGAAGCTGCTCTTGGCGTTGATGCTGCTCCACTCTTAGCCATGCAGAACGAATATAATATGCTGATGGCTGAGCGTGATGAGACGTTTATGGAAAGACTAAAGAAAATACGTCGGATAGCTGCTGTCTTCTGAAAGCTTATGATGCCAGTAGCGACAGGAGAATGGCATCTAATTATTAATAGTAAAGATTCTGATTTACAAAAATGATGATGAAGAAAACAGTTCTGTTATTTATTTGTCTGCTTACAGCAGGAGTAGTTCTGGCTGGCGGTCATTGGGTAGGTACATGGGGGACGGCTCCACAACTTGTAGAACGTCATAATAATCCACCGGCACCAGGACTGGCCAATAACTCGCTGCGTGAGATTGTGCAGGTGTCTATTGGTGGTAAGAAGGTACGCCTGAAGCTCACGAATGAGTTTAGCAAAGAGGCTACAGAGATAAAAGCCATAGAACTCTCTATTGCCAAGACTTCTGGCAGCAGTAGCGAGATTGATGAGAAATCTACTGTTAGTCTTACCTTCGACGGGAAGCCCTCAGTAACGATTCCTGCTGGTGGACAGATTGTTTCAGATGCAGTAAAATTCCCTATCGGTAATCGTGAGAACGTAGCCATCACCATTCATTATGGTTCGGTATCGCCAAGCGTTAGCGGACATCCTGGCTCTCGTACTACGTCTTATATCAAAGAAGGTAACACCACGGATTTCACTGGTGCCGTTAGGACCGACCATTGGTATAACATTCAGACACTCGAGGTAGAGGCTCCAAAGAAAGCTGGTGCTGTGGTTATTTTGGGCAACTCCATTACTGATGGACGTGGTTCTACTACCAATGAGCAGAATCGCTGGGCGGATGTGCTCTCTCGCCGTCTGTTGGCAAATAAAGCTACAAGCAAGGTTGGCGTGCTCAATATGGGTATCGGAGGCAACTGTGTGCTGCGTGGAGGCTTAGGTCCTACTGGTAAGGATCGTTATCAGCGCGACCTCTTTGGTCAGGAGGGTGTAAGATGGATTATCCTCTTCGAAGCTGTCAACGACCTGGGTGGATCTCGTAATGGCGTTGAGACGGCTCAGCGCATCATCGATGTCTATAAAGAGATTATCACTCAGGCTCACGAAAAGGGCATCCGCGTCTATGGCGCTACCATCACTCCGTTCAAAGGCAATAACTATTACTCGCCTGATCACGAAAAGGGTCGCAGCACCATCAATGAGTGGGTTCGTACTACAGACCTGCTTGACGGTGTGATAGATTTTGACAAGGCGGTGCGTAATCCTGAAGACCCAGAAGCTATGCAGAAGGAGTTTCTTTTCGAGAACGACTGGCTCCACTTTAATGCCAAGGGCTACGAGACGATGGGCAGTAGTATAGACCTGAATCTGTTTTACTAAACGGACATGCCTCTCAAAGAGATTTTTGGGAAAGTTGGGTGAACAGCTTTAATGATGATGAAGAAAACAGCTCTGTTAGTAATCTGTCTACTTATAACAGGTTTGGCTACCGTCATGGCACAAGACGTGGCTTATAACTTCACGAATAAAGTGACTTTTACTATATCTGGCTCAAGACGCATTACGAAGTTTGTTGCAATGATGCCTTTACCGCAATCCAACCAATATCAGGACATTTACAACCTGACATATAGTGGTGGCGTGGGAATAGCGGAAAGGCAATACGGAAATCATGTGCTTTTGGCCTATAGGTCTAATCTTCCTAGCAGTGAGTACATCATGAGTTCCAGTTTTGCTATTCGCCCTATTCCTGTTAAAGTAGATGTCTCAAAGATTACGAACATTCCCGACTATGATCCAAACAGCGAGCCATACCAACTTCATCTGGGGGATCGCGGAAAGTATATTGTAACCTCGAACCCCTATATTGTGAAAACGGGCGACATGCTATGGAAGGAGTCCTCAGATGTACTGGATTATGCCCGTCGATGCTATGAATATGTAGCAACGAATTTCAAATATATCAAAGGATCGTGGCGTACGCTCAAACAGATACTAAAGGAAGGTGGTGGAGAGTGTGGCGATTTCTCTACACTTGTTGTAAACCTTTTACGCTATAAGGGTATTCCATCGCGCCATAATATCTGTCTGCGATTGAATGGCGGTTATCATGTATGGGTTGATTTCTATATTGAGGGCTATGGATGGATCCCCTTGGATGCTCAATACAAGAACGCGAATCCCAATGGCGACTTTTTTGGAGTGTACGATGGAGCTTGCATTATTGTAGCACAGGATTTCTGTTATGATATCAGCGAGGAATATCCTGTAAACATGCTTCAATCCTATCTTTATTGGTATAAGTACGAGGGAGGTCAATGCAATATTACTGGCAAACATGAATTCTATAAAACAGGAGTGGCTACAGCAGTAGAAGAGGAATGTGAGCCGTAAGACATCAAGGAATACTGGAGACTGGACCGTCTTGACAACATTTTTCAAGTAAAACGAAAATAATTGCAGAAAAAATTTGCGGGAGTCAGATTTTATTTGTACCTTTGCACCCGCATTTGAGCGAGAATGCTTTTCGGAAGTCCTGAAAAGGGAACCGAGGAAGTTTGGGTGAGTGGCTGAAACCAGCAGTTTGCTAAACTG
>CAZIKA010000175.1:0-4037 GCA_964539705.1 uncultured Prevotella sp.
CCTTACGTTGACGAGATTTATGGTTTGAAGGCCGCTGCTGTGGCTCACGACTGGATGGTTGCTTCAAGCAATGTTCCTGCCGAGGCTATGCAGAATGTTGCTTCTACTGCTACAGTTAATATTCTGAACTTGGGTCTCGCTGAAGAGGCTGCTGACAGCTACATCGTAACTGCTTATGTTGATGGCAAGGCTGCCGGTACAGGTACCGCTATTGCTCTGCCTACTATGAATAAGCTCAGCGACGCTGGTACTCAGATTTCTGTCAACTTCAAGAGCCCGAAGGCTGGTACCTTCCCTGTATATATAGAGGTGAAGGCTGGTGACTACAGCGTGAAGACCGATCCCGTGGATGTGGTATTCGCAGAGGAAGTTGCTAAGAGCGATGCTGATATGGCAACAAACGGTACGACTGGTGATGTGCCTGTATATCTTAACTATAAGAATAGTGAGTCTGTTACCATGTACAATGCTGAAGCATTGGCGGCTGCAGGTCTGAGCGCAGGTTCAAAGATTAAGAAGATTACCTATAAGGGGTATAAGACTTCTGACGAGCAGACAACTTCATTCCAAGTTTACTATAAGTGGACTGATGATCAGACCCTTGCTCAGCCTGCAACAGACTATCCCTATGCAGCTACTGATAATGGTATGACCAAGCTGATTGACGAGGATTATACTTGGGCTAAGGTTGGTTCATCTAGTGAGATGGAGGACATGATTGTTCTCGACTTCACCGCTAATCCTCTTACTTACGAGGCAGGAAAGTCACTTGTTATCTACATGCACTCATATGTAGACGGTTACAAGGCTGCTTACTTTGAGAAGTCAACATTAACTTCTGACTTCTGCTATACTCGTAAGGCAGACAATGCAACTTTGTCAAGTTCATTCGCAAAGGCAATACCTGCTGCTATCCACTTCGCTTTGGAAGCTACAGCCACTACTATCTCTGGTACCGTTAAGGACGCTGAGGGTGCTGCTGTTGAGGGTGCTACCGTTACTCTGATTAGCAATGATGGTGATGACATTCAGTACACTGGTACTACCGATGCCGAGGGTGCTTATAGCATCAACGTCATTCAGTCTGCCCGTACTTACAATGCTGTTGCCTCTGCAGATGGATATTTGAAGTCTTATGCTGAAAACATTTCGTTTGGCGAGGGTAATCAGACCAAGAACTTCGTCATGAAGCAGTTCAATATTGCAACCGCAATTGCTAATGCTGACTTCGAAGGTGAAGTTTCGGTTTATTCTAATCCCAAAAATGACCGTGCCATCTATCAGCCTGTAGGTTGGACTGTTGCATACAACAATGGTGAAGAAAATGACATGACAGCACTGAATAGTAGCAGCTTGGCATGGAACAACTTCTCAGGTAGACCACAGCTTGCTGAAGGCGGAAACAATACTTACTGGGTACGCTTCCGTTGGGGTAGCAGTGAGAATCTGACTCTCTCACAGAAAGTTGCTCTGCCTGCTGGCGAATATAGGCTAACTGCTGATGCTTTCTTCAATGGTGCAAATGGTGCTTCTGCAAATATCAGCGTTGCTGGAGTAAGCAAGAATATTTCTGGTAATGGCGCATGGAGCAACTACTCACTTGACTTTACACTAACCGAAGAAACTCTTGCAACTCTTGCATTCAATGTTAAGCAGACAAGTGCAGTTGAGAATGTTGCTGCATTTGATAACTTTAAGTTAGTTTATCTTGCAGATGTCGTTAAGGTTGACTTGCAGACTGAGATTGCTGCTGCCGAAGCTCTGAAGACTGAGGCTCGCACAGAAGGCGTTAGAGAGTTCAATGCTGCTATTGAGGCAGCTAAGGCTCTGCTTACTTCTACTGTAGTTGCTGATATCAGTGCAGGTGTTGAAGCTCTGAAGGCTGCTGAGACAGCATTCCTCACCGCTAACCTGCCTGTTGCAGAGGGTACTTACTATGTATATAACCCGTTGACACAGAAGTTCCTGAGCCGTGGTAACGCTTACGGTACCGCAGCTGTAGTTGACGACTATGGCGTAGCCGTTAACGTAACTGTTACTGATTTGACTACCGCAAGCTATAAGCTGAGCAGCTTCGACAATGGTGCCGCTTATGGTTTCGATGCTTGGATGTATGCTGATGCAGGTGGTAACAACGTACGCACCTATAATATTAATAAGGTGGAAGGCGGCGTTACGCTGACCAACACAACCAATAATCAGTTGGTTTATGTATACCTGAATGATGGTGCAGACAAGTTCCGCGTAGCAGGCAATGCTATCAAGGACGACAACTACACCGATGATGCACAGACTGTTTGGCAGTTACTGACCAAGGCTGAGCGTGATGAAATCGTTGCTGCTCATGAGGCTGCACAGAAGACTGCTGCCTTTGCTGCTGCCGATGTTCTTGGAAATGCAGAACTGACATTCGACGAGGCAACAACGCTGACCTTCGCTACAGGTCATACTTGGACACAGACCGTGGTTCGCTCAGAGAAAAATCAGCCTGCAACCAATGGTAATGGCACAGAGATGTGGCAGGCAACGGGTAACTATACTCAGACCATTAAGAATGTGCCTACTGGTCTTTACAAGATATCAATCCAGGCCTTCTATCGTAATGGTGGCGCTGACGAGTGTGTAGCTCGCTACAACACTGGCTACAACACCGTTCTTGCATATCTTGAGGCCAATGGCAACAAGGTTCAGGTGAAGAGCTGGGCTGCCGATAAGGGTGAGGGTAACGATCCTAACTCTATGGATCAGGCTAAGGCTAAGTTCGATGCTGGCAAGTATCTTGCTGAGACCTATGCTTATGTAGGTGCAGACAGCATACTGAACCTGACTGTCAACAACCCCGCTCACATTGGTAACGGTTGGTTCATCGTTGGCAACGTGAAGTATGCTAAGGCAAATGAGGTGCTTATCGCTGGTGACGCTAACCGCGACGGCGAGGTAACGACCTCTGACGCTGTGGCTGCTGTCAACTTCGCACTGGAGAAGGAAACTCCTTCTGAGAAGGCCTTCAAGGCTGCCGACGTGAACAAGTCTAACAGTATCACCGTTTCTGACGCTGTAGGTATCGTGAACATCGCACTGGGTAAACCAGCAGGTGATGAGACTGCTACTGCACGTGGCGAGAAGGCTGAGGCTGTTAACTACCTGACGATGAACGGCGCAAGCCTGAACCTGATGAACAGTACTGAGTTCGTGGGCTTCCAGGTGGATGTCACACTGGCTGATGGTGCACAGTTCAACGGTGTACAGCTGGCTGACCGTGCTGCTGACCTGCAGGTGATCTACAACCGCATCTCTGCTAACACCTATCGCATCATCGCCTTCTCTACCGGCAATGCCGCTATCGAGGGCAACGAGGGCGAACTCTTCACACTCGACATCGCTGGCAACCACAACATCAATATCACCAATATTGAGTTTGCCGACGCTGCCGCTAATGCTTATGCTATCGGATTCGCTGAGACCACTGGTATCAACGGTATCTTTGCTGGCGCTGCCAACGTGGAGAGCTATACTGTAGGTGGTGTAAAGAACGACAAGGTCCGCAAGGGCATGAACATCGTTCGCACTGCTGACGGTAAGGTGAAGAAGGTATTCGTTAAGTAATGACAAATAACTAAAAATTAAAACCAATATGAACAAAAACACGATTTCCAAATGGTTCTCGATGTTCCTGCTCATGATGGTAGCCGGTATAACGGGAGCGACTGCACAGTCGCTCACCGTTGCCGACTTCTCCCTTGAGCAAGGTCAGATGACCGAAGTGAACATCAAATTGGCTGCTCCCGCAGATCAGACCATCTATGGCGTTCAGACAGACATCACGCTGAGTGAAGGTCTCATCCTTGAGGAAGTTGCCGCAGTTAACGCTGAGTTACAATTTGACAAGAACATCGTGGCAGGCGGAGCTACCCGCGTAGCCCTGCTGTCACTGGCTGGCAGCAGCATTCCTGCTGGCGATGTTATCAAACTGCACGTGAAGGCTGCCGACACCTTTGCTGGCGGTACTATCGCGCTGACTAACTCTAAGCTGACTA
>CAZIKA010000176.1:0-4022 GCA_964539705.1 uncultured Prevotella sp.
ACGTGATATGGGGTACGGCAACGGACGACTCGCTGGGCGAGGATGCGAAGGTGACAATCTTGGCAACAGGACTGGAAGAGGAGGAAAATGGAGAGTGGCATGAGAGAAGTAGAGAGAAAAGGGATGACAGCTATTACGAAGAACTGATTCCAAAGCTCTATAAGCCTGTGGTGACAAAGATGGCTGACGTGATAGCACAGGATCAAGAACTGCCTTTCGAAGTGGAGGTGGCACCAGAGCCTGAGCCAGCAGAGGAGCCAGAGCCTACAGAAAACTCAGAGGACGAACATGAGCCTCAGGAGCCAAGTACAATAGACAGGCTAAAGGCTTGGCTGGAAGGTTTCATGAAAGGAGTATCGGAATAAGAAATATTCGCTTTTTTACATTTTTTCTTCGAAAAAGTTGGATGTTTGAATTATTTTTCATAAATTTGCCTCTGTAATCTTGAACTAATTCGTAAAACTATAGTTATGGACGAAAAGAAACACAAGGACGAAGAGCTTCAAACCAGAAGAGAGTTCTTCAAGAAAGCAGCCCAAAAGGTACTTCCAATGCTTGGTGCAATTGTCGTTGGTCCCTCTTTTATTACCAGCACTCTGACTTCCTGTGAGAAATGCGATGGTTGTGAATCTACCTGTAGTGATGATTGTACGACAGGATGTTCTGGTGGTTGTTCTGGCAGTTGCGACACGACGTGTACGGGTACATCAAAGGGTAGCACAACCTGCTCTTACTGCATGAATACATGCAAAGGCGATTGCGAAGGAACAGCATCGGGGGCGACGACATGTACGGGTTCCAGTTGCTCTTCAACATGTTCCGGAGGTTGCTCTGGTAGTTGCAACACCACATGTACGGGTACATCAAAGAACTCAACTTGTTCAAACTGTGCAAGTAGCTGCTCTTCCACATGTACCACAACTTGTGCTAGTGCTTGTCAAGGATCTACCCAAAAGTCATGTAGTACCTGCACCTCCAGTTGCTTCTCCAGTTGCTCGTCTATGTGTGACCGTTCTTGCTCATATTCTTGTGGCGGAAATTGTAAATCTGCATGTAATTCATGTTCCGGCCTATGCGTGAACACCTGTTCTGGAATGACAACGAAGTCATGCAGCGCTTGTAACAAATCATGTAATATGTATTGCGTAGGTAGTTGTTCTACGTTATGTAAAACAAGTTGCAGTAGCACATGTTACTCTACATGCTCTAAACATTGTACAGGTACCTCAAGTTAATATATAATGAAAGACGATGCACTTTTGAGGGAAGAAAGTCGGGTCTGGCAAGACGGAGTATCAAAAAGTATTACTTTTATCGTTACGAAGGATTGCCAGCTTGCCTGTAAATATTGTTATCTTGTAGGGAAGAATTCCAAGGAGAGAATGTCTTGGAATGTGGCAAAGAGTGCTATTGACTATATATTAGACCAAGAAGATGCCTTTCAAGAAGAATCTGTTGTTTGGGATTTTATTGGTGGAGAACCTTTTCTTGAAATAGACCTGATAGACAAGATATGTGACTACATAAAGATTGAACTATACAGAAGAGACCACCATTGGTTTAATTCCTATAGGTTTTCTTTGACTACAAATGGTATCAACTATCATGAAAAGAAGGTTCAGAATTTTATTGAGAAGAACAAGAAGCATCTGAGCATCGGACTCACAATTGACGGTACCCAAAAGAAACATGACATAAACAGAATCTATAAGAATTCCGGGAAAGGCTCATACCTTGATGTTGTAAAGAATATCCCGATATGGATGGAACAGTTTCCCTTTGAAAGCACCAAGGTAACGATTAGTTCCGCTGACATCCCCTATATTAAAGAAAGTGTTCTTCATATATATAGTCTTGGTATCCACCAAGTGAACATCAATTGCGTGTTTGAAGATGTGTGGAAAGAAGGAGACGATTTGCTGTTTGAAGAACAACTTGTGGAACTTGCCGATGTTATTATTGATAATGACTATTACAAAGACTATGTCTGTACTTTCTTTAGCGAACATATAGGCAAACCAATGGATCCTATAAATGATAACCAGAACTGGTGCGGTGCAGGAAAGATGCTTGCGGTGGATGCTGCAGGTAATTTCTATCCCTGTACACGTTTTGCTGCTTACTCTTTACGTAGTAAGCCAGCATGGATTATTGGTAACATCCATGATGGAATTGACCAAAACAAACTCCGTCCCTTCCTTACTCTCGACCGTATAACCCAATCCTCTCAGGAATGTATTAACTGTGAGGTGGCAAGTGGATGTGCTTGGTGTCAGGGAGAAAATTATGATGCCGCAGACACTCATACCATTTACCAACGTGCAACGGCCATCTGTAAGATGCATAAAGCACGTGTACGTGCCAACAACTATTATTGGAATAAATTATTCCGTAAATTGGAGTTAGAAGGAAAACGTGAAGAGTATGAGAATCAGAAATCTAAAGTGAAAGAACCTGTATGCTGACCCATCTTATTATATTGTTGGACGATACCAGTGTTTCGTATTGCCACTACAGCGTGCCTCAAGCTGAACATAGGCTTATTGGTCTGGACGACTTGAAGGCAGGCATCGTTTGGGCTATGAAGGAGAATCTGAATATCCAGTTCGTTTATCCAGATTATGATTTGCCAACCGAATACAATGAAGCCATAGAAAGCATTGATCATATCAAGATAAAGCCAGAAACACAGGCAGAAGATGCTGACGTGGTTGTACTGATGGAATGGAAAAATGCGGCACGTGATTCCCTTCAAGATGCGACATGTATTATTCGATTGAGCAGGAGAGAACTGTCAGAGCACTTGACAGACATAGAATATCTTTTGAACAAAGTCTCAAGGCTCAATGCTGTGCTAACAGATGTCGAGGATTTTACGGATGCAGATATTGACAGTTATAAGTTGATACTTGCTCAGTTGTCTGATATAGTAGATAATCAGTTTAAATCTGGTAGGACATTACAGATGAATCTGCTGACAGACCGACTGATGTTGGACGAGATGAACAACTGTAATGCAGGAGTGAACAATGTAACGCTGGCTCCGGATGGCCAGTTCTATCTGTGTCCAGCTTACTATTATGACAAGCTACAAGATAGTTTGGGGAATTTAAAGCAAGGACTGCGAATCAAGAACTCACAACTACTGAGTCTAGACCATGCTCCAATATGCCGACATTGTGATGCATGGCATTGTCGACGATGCGTTTGGTTGAACGAACGTTTGACACTTGATAGTAATACTCCATCACATCAGCAATGTGTCATAGCACATTTAGAGCGTAATGCCTCACGAGACCTCTTGGTACGTTGGGAACAAGAGGGAATCAAATACGCAAGTACCAATAGGATAGAGGAAATTGAAGAATTAGATCCTTTTAATACATACAATCAATGGAAATAAGAAAAGTTGTGGGTCAGGTTACCCCAGAAGAAAGTGCTGAAATTCAAGCACTCTTCGAACGTAAGAACGGCTTAGCTGAGCTTGCAAAAATCATTAATGCAGATAATAATGACCTGTATGAGAAATTAGTGAAAGATATGGGTGAGACAAGTTCAAAATTCCAACAATGGTGGGATGAGAAAGCCCTGCAATATGGTTGGGAAAGTCACCCTAAAGGAAATTGGGAAATCAATTTCCAAAGTGGTGAAATAACATTGGTAATAAAAGAGGTATAATGACATCACAATTTTTGTTCATCGGTACTACAGAGTTGATGCTCATTGCTGGTATCGCCCTGCTGCTATTTGGAGGAAAGAAACTGCCAGAGTTGATGCGGGGTCTAGGGCGTGGCGTAAGTGAATTAAAGAAAGGTGCCAAAGAAGCTTCCGAACCCATTAAAGAGGTAAAAAAAGAGATTCTTTCCGAGATAGAAGAAAAAGACTAGGCAATAATGTTTGCCTAGTTTTTTTCTATTGTTTACTTAGCTTCTGAGCGAATCACGACCTTCTCTGTGTGAGAAGAAAGAAAACAAAGAAGCCCTGACTCATTACTGAATCAGGGCTTCACTCTGAAAAGATGG
>CAZIKA010000177.1:0-2118 GCA_964539705.1 uncultured Prevotella sp.
GCATCTGCCTTACAAGCAGAGGGTCGGCGGTTCGAATCCGTCAACGCCCACCAAGAGTTCCGGAGAGATTCGGGACTCTTTTTTGTTAAATATCAAGAAAATCGACAATTGGTATCAAATAATTATGAATTATGAATTATGAATTATGAATTATTTTGTACCTTTGCATTCTCAATTGAAGAGTATATTATCTAGATAGTAAAAATGGAACTAAATTTATTGACGGCCATCTCGCCTATTGATGGTCGCTATCGCGGGAAGACGGAACCGCTGAGTGAGTATTTTTCTGAGTATGCGTTGGTGAGATACCGTGTACGCGTGGAGATTGAATATTTTATTGCACTCTGTGAATTACCTCTGCCCCAGCTTCAGGATTTCAATCATGACCGATTTGAAGCCATGCGTGACATCTACCGTCAGTTTACGCCTGCTGATGCGCAGCGCGTAAAGGATATTGAGGCGGTAACGAATCACGATGTGAAGGCTGTTGAGTATTTTATCAAAGAGCGTCTCGACAAGATGGGAGGCTTTGAGAAATACAAGGAGTTCATTCATTTTGGCTTGACCTCTCAGGATATCAACAATACCAGTGTACCCCTTTCTGTTAAGGAAGCTATCGAACAGGTGTATGTACCCCTGTTGGAAGAACTCATCGAACAGTTGCATGACTATGCAGAGGAGTGGAAGAATGTGGCTATGTTGGCTAAGACGCACGGTCAGCCTGCTTCTCCCACACGTCTCGGTAAGGAGATAATGGTTTACGTCTATCGTCTTGAGGAGCAGTTGCGCTCACTGAAAGAGGTGCCCGTTACAGCAAAGTTTGGTGGTGCAACAGGTAACTATAATGCTCATCATGTGGCTTATCCTCAGTACGACTGGCGTGAGTTCGGTAATCGTTTCGTGAGCGAGAAACTGGGATTGGAGCGTGAGCAGTATACCACCCAGATTTCAAACTATGACTGGCTGGCTGCTATCTTCGATGCTATGCGCCGTATCAACACCATTATTATTGACTTAGACCGTGACTTCTGGATGTATATCTCGATGGATTACTTTAAACAGAAGATTAAAGCCGGTGAAGTTGGGTCTAGTGCAATGCCTCATAAGGTGAACCCCATCGACTATGAGAACTCTGAGGGTAATCTGGGTATAGCCAATGCTATTTTGGGCTTTTTGGCACAGAAGTTGCCTGTAAGCCGTTTACAACGCGACCTGACCGACTCTACCGTTCTGCGTAATGTCGGTGTGCCAATGGGACACTCGCTGATTGCTTTCCAAAGCACGCTGAAGGGCCTTCGCAAGTTAATCCTTAACGAGGATAAGTTGCACGAGGACTTAGAGAATACTTGGGCAGTGGTGGCAGAAGCTATTCAGACCATCCTGCGCCGTGAGGCTTATCCTAATCCCTATGAGACTCTGAAGGCCTTGACCCGTACCAATAAGAAGATGGACGAACAGACCATTCATGAGTTTATCCAGACTTTAGAGGTCAGTGAAGAAGTGAAACAAGAATTGATGGCTATTACGCCATGGAATTATACAGGAATCTAAAAATCATAATTAAGAGTTAAGTATTAAGAGTAAAGTATTAAGATTTTAAGAATTAAAAACCATGGATTTCGAGAACGAAAAGAAAGAAGAACAGCAGTTGAACGACAGCACTGCTAGCCGTGACGGTTACCAGAAGGAATATCGTCCAGTAGGACGTTCACCCCGTCCGCGTATTCACACTACACAGCGTCCCGTAAGCAATAATTACGAGCGTCCCAGTTATAAAAACAGTCAAGATGATGAGGGCGGTTTCCGTCCCGAAGGCTTTGGTGCCGGCTTGCAGAGTGCAGCACCTCAGCGTAGTTATCGTCCACGTACCAATACATACAATAATAATGGTGGTTATCAGCCCCGTCAGCAGGGCGATTACCAGCCTCGTGGCGGTTATCAGCAGCGTCCTCAGCAGGGAGGTTATCGTCCCCGCTATAATCAGGAGGGCGACGAGCAGGGTTATCAGCCTCGTCAGGGCGGTTATCAGCCTCGTGGCGGTTACCAGCAGCGTCCTCAGCAGGGTGGCTATCAGCAGCGTGGCGGCTACGGTCAGCGTCCTCAGCAGGGTGGCTACCA
>CAZIKA010000177.1:2218-4013 GCA_964539705.1 uncultured Prevotella sp.
GTCAGCGTCCCCAGGGTGGCTTCCGTCAGCGTACTGCCGACTATGATCCCAATGCAAAGTATTCGATGAAGAAACGCATTGAGTACAAGGAGCAGAACTATGATCCTACGGAGCCTATTCGTCTGAATAAGTTCCTGGCAAATGCTGGTGTTTGCAGTCGTCGTGAGGCTGATGAGTTTATCCAGGCTGGTGTTGTTACCGTAAATGGTGAGGTCGTTACCGAATTGGGCACCAAGGTGTTGCGTACCGATGTAGTGAAGTTCCACGATGATCCCGTACTGCTGGAGAAGAAGGTGTATGTATTGCTTAATAAACCCAAGGACTATGTGACTACCAGCGATGATCCTCAGCAGCGTAAGACCGTGATGGATCTGGTGAAGAATGCTTGTCCTGAGCGCATCTATCCCGTAGGCCGTCTCGACCGTAATACCACTGGTGTGCTGTTGCTCACTAACGATGGCGACCTGGCTTCTAAGCTGACGCATCCTAAGTTCCTGAAGAAGAAGATTTACCATGTTTATCTGGATCGTAACGTGACGGCTCATGATATGGAGGAGATCGCAAACGGTATCACACTTGACGATGGTGAGATTAAGGCAGATGCTATCGAGTATGCTGATCCTGTAGACAAGAAGCAGGTGGGTATAGAAATACACTCGGGAAAGAACCGTATCGTGCGTCGTATCTTCGAGAGTTTCGGCTATAAGGTTTTGAAACTCGACCGCGTACAGTTTGCTGGTCTTACGAAGAAGAATCTGCGTCGTGGTGACTGGCGCTACCTCACCGAGGACGAGGTGGATCGTCTGCGCATGGGAGCTTACGAGTAATTGAGAATTGAAAATTGAAAATTGAGAATGAAACGTACAAAGATAATTGACGTGCTGAAGAGCACGGAATACGGAAAAGAGGTCTGTGTGAAGGGCTGGGTGCGCACGCACCGCTCTTCAAAGGCTGTCGATTTTATCGCATTGAATGATGGTTCTACCATCAACAACGTGCAGATTGTGGTTGACCCAGCGAGGTTCGATGAGCAGTTGTTGAAGGATATCACTACAGGTGCCTGCATCTGTGCCGATGGTACACTGGTGGAGAGTCAGGGCGCTGGTCAGAGCAGTGAGATTCAGGCTACAAATCTGGTGGTTTACGGTCTCTGTGGCAACGACTATCCCATGCAGAAGAAAGGTCAGAGCTTCGAGGCAATGCGTAAGAACGCCCATATGCGTCTGCGTACTAATACCTTTGGTGCTGTGATGCGTATCCGCCACAATATGGCGATGGCTATCCACACCTATTTCCACGAGCATGGCTTCTATTATTTCCACACGCCTCTGATTACAGCTTCTGACTGCGAGGGTGCCGGCAATATGTTCCAGGTGACCACCAAGAACCTCTACGACCTGAAGAAGGACGAGCAGGGAAAGATTATCTACGATGATGATTTCTTCGGTGAGCAGACCTCTCTGACCGTATCTGGTCAGTTGGAGGGTGAGCTAGGTGCTACAGCTCTGGGTGCTATTTACACTTTCGGTCCTACGTTCCGTGCGGAGAACAGTAATACCCCACGCCACTTGGCTGAGTTCTGGATGGTAGAGCCTGAGGTGGCTTTTCTCGACCAGGAAGAGCTGATGGATCTCGAAGAGGACTTCATCAAGTACTGTGTGAAATGGGCACTCGATAACTGTAAGGACGACCTTGAGTTTCTCAATAAGATGATTGACAAGACTCTTATCGAGCGTCTGCAGGGCGTTCTCAAGGAGACATTCGTGCGCCTGCCTTACACTGAGGGTATCAACAT
>CAZIKA010000178.1:0-1379 GCA_964539705.1 uncultured Prevotella sp.
TTCTTCAAGACCTTCCCCAACTTCCTTGGCTGGAACTATGCTGAGCAGTTCTGGGCTTTTGGCGATGCTGGTGACCTGAGTTCTATGACGAAGTCCAGCCGTTGGAACCTGTTTGCCAATCTGGTGGAGATGTCGCATAAATACGGTGGATTCCTTACTGTCAGCTGGTGTGGTGGCATCTATCACTTCGATACCGATCCCCTTGCTGAGTTGAAGACAGAGCCTAAGTTCTTGGCAGCATGTAAGAAGTATCCGGAGGCTATACTCTTCCTCTACAAGTACACCCATTGCAGCAGCTTCTATAATAACGAGAGTGTCTGCTTCGGTCCGTTTATCTCAGGTCTGACGAAGAATTATGGCGTGCGCTATGACAACTGTGGCTATAATGTTATGCTGGACAAGTTGTTGGGTGAAAAACATGGCAAGAAATATCCTGGCAGCGCTGGTATAGGTACGGTGATGGAGCAGACCTGCGTCAATGGTGGTGCCGTGTGGGATGGACCAGAGCTGATTTGGACGGAGGACTTCCAAAATCTCAGTAATACCACTGTTGATAACTATACTCGTCGCAACTGGGGCCTGTATCCTAACTTCAAGGGTATCTGGATTGATATGTGGCGTGAGATTATCAAAGGAAAGATGTATATCCCCACTCGTGAGGAAGTAGTTGCTAAGACTAAGGCTGTCCTGATTCATGATGCTGATAATGATTTCAAGGTGCCCGATGCCCTCTATGACGGTTTGTATAAGGTAACAGATCCAGGCAATCCTGGGGATGGACGTTGGGAGAATAATCTTTGGTACTTGAAGTCAACTGGGCGCTATGGTGCCGTTCCTATGGTGGCAGGCCTGTATGATGATGTGGCTAAGGCTATCCCTGTGCAGGTGAAGAAGTCGGCCTATAGCACTCGCTGGGGTACGCAGTCCAAGAAACTCAAGGAGTTTAACGAACTCTATCCTGAGGTGTCGAAGGGCGACCTATATGTCAATCGTTACCATAATCAGTTGGTGACTTATACCCCTTATACCTATCTTAATAGTAAGAAGCGTGCACAGGCTGAACTGCCTCTGCAATATAACAGTTGTGATTCGTTGAGGCTCGATTATGGAAAGCTTTCAAGTGGCGTCATTCGTGAGTATGCTGATAGTATCGTATTTTACTTGAACAACTATCGTAGTGACTCTACATCTCAGCAGATTGATACAATCTACGTTGTCGGTGCTACTACACAGCCCGTCAGCACGTTGACTAAGCATAAGACGCTGACAACAACCTATGCGGCATCTCTGGTTGGCGAGAGCTATAATGCTGATAAAAAGCTATATAGGATAGCCGTAAAGCACATGGGACCTGCTACTTTGAAGATTGCATGTACAGG
>CAZIKA010000178.1:1479-4007 GCA_964539705.1 uncultured Prevotella sp.
CAGGAGGTTCATCTCACTATTACTCCAGAAGATGGTTATGGTATCAAGGCACTCCGTGTGGTCAACTCTGTTTATTTCACTCAGGGCAAGACGATTCCTGTGGCTCAAGGTGCTACAGAGGTTTCTTTTGTGATGCCTGATGAGAACGTCACCATCCAGCCTGTATTCTACGATATGTGTGCTGTCTATAACCTCGACTTCACCAATGTGTCAGCAGGTGCACATCCAGAGGGATGGCGTACTACCGATGGTACCAGCGTTCGTAACTATCCTACGACAAACGGAAGTGGTCCTCGTACCTTTAGCGGACTGACTGGCTATCAGGGTAAGGCGCTCTATTGGCGTACCACTAGTGCCGAATATGGTCGTTTGGCTAATTATAGACTGGCGTTGGAGCCAGGAAATTATGTGTTGATTTACGCCACAGCGGCTTGGAAAGGCTTGCCTTCTTACCAGGCGAAAATTCTCAGCACCAATAATACTGAAATAGCAACGTCAGGAAATATCACAGCTTCACCCAATTTGAATGGTAATGCAGCTGGCGATATCTCGACGGCTACTCGACATACACTGGAATTCGAGATTAAAACTAAGGGTAACTATGTCATCCAGTTCAAGGAGGTAGGCAGCGGAATGCAGGAGTATCTCTTGGCTGAGTGCCGTCTGAGAGATCTCAATATCCTTTCAGGTATCACTTCCCAACGTGCCGATAGCCATACGCCAGCAGGTATCTACAGCCTTTCTGGTCTGCGTCGCGAGTCGCTGCAACGTGGCTTGAACATCATCGTTTCTGCAAACGGACAGAAACGGAAAGTGTTTGTGAAATAATAAGCTTTTAATTGAATATGATGAGCTGCCAGTTCGAGGACGAGGAACAGGCAGCTCAAAGGCGAGGAACAGGCAGTTCCTCGCCTTCGATTAGGCAGCTCTTTAGAAACGAGCATGTCGCAAAGATTTCGTAAGTAGTATACTTAGCCTTCGTAAGTAGCCTATTTAGGCATCGTAAGTGGTATACTTAGGCATCGTAAGTGGTATACTTAGGCATCGTAAGTGGCCTATTCAGAAATCTAAACAGTCTACTTTCAGTAAGCGTATCATCACAAAAAATATTGCCTTCACCGTAACATGCATAAACCCAATGGTTTGCAAAGACGGTGAAGGCAATAATTGCGTCGAAATTTTCGTCTGTTCTTATTCTGCGTAAGTGATAACCAGCGTCTTCATTCGCAACTGGCTGGGAGCTCCAGTTGTCTCAGATACATTAGCAACTGTTGCTGTTGACTCGTTAGGACCTGCAAACTTCAGATTGTCACCGTCAATAGTCATCTTCGTTTCACCAACAGTAATATCGCCACTTGCATTATACAGCGTACCATTGAAGTTGTCGCATGTCATGACAATAGAAGCAATTTTCTTACTACCAGCATTAATGATCATGCTGTTCTTTGGATACAGACGTAGGGCTGTACCTGTGGTATAATAGGCTGGAGCACTCTTGTTACCGCCATCGGCAAAGGTTAGGGTAGTGCCGTCTATAAGAGTCAGTGTTGTTACTTTTGCCTGATTGTCTAACCCGAGATCACTGAAAGTAAGAGTGAGAACATTTCCTTCAAGAACACCTGTATTGGTACCCGTTTGTGGGTTATTATCGTCACCTTGATCTGCTTGGTCGTTGAGTTTCACAATTTTGCTATCCTTTATCTCACAAACAACAGCGTTGTTGTTCTTAGAGTCAATATACTTTTGGAACTTACCGTAAACGATAACTTCGTCTCCAACCTTCAACTGCTCAAAGTCCGTGAAGTCTGCACCACCAAGGTACTTGCCGCGATAGATATAAAGCTCATTATTCTCGGTTCCGTCTTCAGAAATATAGTAGTTCATGTCCTTGTATTTCTTTGATGAGTTAGGACCAATCTCGTCGGCGGTGTTAGCTTTGCGTGTTACTTTACCCTTTATGTAATACTTTTCTGTTGTTGTAGCATTATCTGTGAGGGTATTGATTAATTCCATAGTCTTTGCTACAGTATAAGGATTTTCGAATGACGATTCGTTAGTGGGATCTGGGGTGGGAGGATTGTTATTGCCCCCACCATTGTTGTCTATAGAAACGATGATACTTCCTTGATTGATTTCAGGATTAACGGCACCATTCTTCATGTATTTCTTAAGTTTACCCTTAACCACGACAACTGCTCCAGCCTTAAGTTCTTCCTTTGATGCGATGTCAGCACCATTAAGACCTTTGCCGCTATACACCTGCAATTGGTTAGTTGCGGTACCGTCGTCTGAAATATTGTACGACAGGCTCTTGTGGTTAGAGTCGTAGTAACCGATAGAAACTATAGTACCCTTTACATAAGCATCCTTTGGAGACTCTGCATCATCAGCATAGCTATTGATGAGTTCCAATGCCTTAGCTACAGTGACAGGCTCCTGCTCGGTACCGATGGTTTCTTCTGTATTTGTTCCTTTCAGTTGGTCATACGGATTGTTGTATGGCTCGGGCACATCTTCACAGGCGGTGA
>CAZIKA010000179.1:0-3925 GCA_964539705.1 uncultured Prevotella sp.
AATAACAAATACGACTGGCAAAGATATTGACTGCCAGTCGCATGATTGTTCCTGAAAATGTGGTTCAGGAAAAACCAGCATTTCCTGATCTATTTTTCTCCATATTTCTCAATTATTCTTCGTAAAAGCTCAGGCGTATAAAACGCTATCTCATTTGCATCATCAAAACAACCATCATGAAGGGCTTCTGGGATATATTTACGTGCTTCCTCATAGTATGGAATAGTAAGGCGTCTGAAGAAATCGGAATACTCACGAAAATCTTGGATCCTACAACCAATCCGACAATCTGGATCATGCAATAATCCAAGATCCAAAAAACTACACATATATTGATGCGCATTTTCTAAGAAATAATTTAGGTGCATATCGTGACGATAATTACTATTACCATATTTATAACAACCTTCCCGTCCACCCAATGGAGAAGAGTGTAGATGATGAACTATACGGAAACCACGAGCAAAACAAGCTCCTTCTATATCTTGTCCTGCTTCCCATTCAACATATCCTTCATGAGGACTGGTAATAATATGACCACATTCGTCACAGATAAATTGTTCTAAGGGTTTTAGCATACTTAAAATATTTTAGGGTTATATTAGAAAAACGGTGCGCAGTGCGCTTACTGCGCCTGCGCACCGTTGTGTCGAATCTGTTTGATGCTTAGAAAGTATCGGTTTCGCCTGTTCCAGGTGCTTCCGATCCATCACCTTCTGTGATACTTCCAGTGAGCAGAGGCTGAATGTTCTTCAATTCTACAACCTCCATCTCTGGAGCCTGATAATCAATCTTTTTCATTTCTCTCAAAAAAATGTTTAATTGTTAAACTAAAATGTGTATAGGAAAGAGTCCGCCCATGCCCAAGGGAGTGAGCGAACTCTTTGTTATTCAGTGCGCGGTTTACTTAATCACGAACTTCTTACCGTCCTTGATGTAAACACCCTTCTCTGTAGGAGCACTCTGCAGTTTCATACCGTTCAGGTTGTACCAGCCCTCAGCAGCGGCATTGCCGTTCTTGATAGCATTGTCAACCTTCACGCTACCGATAGTAGTTGTAGAGCCATCCATTTCCTCCATGGTGAAGGTAACCTCACGACCCTCAGCAGCTGGAGTCAGGTTAACGAATGCTGCGAACTCTGTAGCATACCACTCATAGGCTGAGGTAGCGCCAATCTGAGCCCACTTAGCACGGTTACCAGTCAGGAAGCGCATGTAAGACTCATCCTTTGTGATAGTCTGACCAGCATAGTTAGCCTCGAAGGTGTAGCCGTTACCAGCGTCAACACTTGGAGTCTCAACGTACTTGATAGTCTTGCCAACGAAACTAAGAACCTTGCCATCCTCAATAGCGTCAGTTGTCTTCACCAAGAACGGTGTGTTAGCAGGAATTACGTCCATCCAGAGCTGGAACTGTACGTTGTTCTCAGTGGTCTTCTCAGGATTAACGACATTCACGATAGCATAGCCAAGCTGAGTAGAGAGCTCTTTAAGAGTTACATCGAATGGCAGAACCATTGCGTTCCACTGCTTAGCATCCCATGTTCCTTTCCAAGCGGTCTCTGTGGCGTTTCCGATATCTCCATCACGCTTGAGGGTGATATTAACATCTGCCTTATGATGGTTTTTACCTTCCAAAGCTGTTACAACGTCACCATCGGTACGTTCTGTCAAATTAAGAGCAGTTCCATCAGATACATACAGGTCACCGTTAGTAACCTCTGTTATCTCGTAGTTTGCGAATTTGAAACCACCATTCAATGTGATTTCACCTGCGAAAGGATCAGCCTGAGCTGAGAGGGTAGTACCAACGAAAGCAAGAGCACCACCAACAGTCATCTCCTTATACAGATCCTTAAGTTTGTCACCGTTTACTGGAGAGTCGAGTTCTACAGTATTCTCGTCAACAACGAGAGCAGCTTCATTCTCGGTAGAGTAAATAGCCTGCTCTTTCAGAGTAACCTTGATAGGAGCCTTGGTAATCTCGTAGTCAGGACGACCAGTCAGGTTGATGTCATAGTTAGCTGCAAGTGCCAGCCATTCCTCAGAAGTCTGTACTTCCTCGTCGTAAGCAACAGCATATACACCAGCGTTAGGATACTCTATATTTGTAGTCTTATCCAGAAGCTTTCCATTCTTAGGATCGGTATCGTCAAGGGTATTAAGATAAGGCTTAACAGTTACCTTATTATTGTTCAGCAGAGCGGCAAGAGCCTCATTGTCAGCAGCCGCACCACCAGTTACAGTAACCTTCACATAACCCTCACCAGTAACGGCACCATATACCTCATTAGTAGGAATTACATAGAGGACGCCCTGGTCGGCAATGATGATCAGCTCAGCAGTCTCTGACTCAGGAGCATAGTTACGAGTGATGTCAGTAGTACCATTCTTAACTTTAAGAGTATTAGGAGTTACAAAATCGATTATCCACTTACCAGCAGCGTTCTGGGTTGCTTTGAACTTAGGATATTTGTCAATAGCATCAGTTCCAAGAACCTTTTTGGTAGCATCAACAGTCATGTAAGTAAGAGCTTCAACCGCATCGGCGGGCTGAATACCTGCCTTGATAGCAGCTGTCTCATCTTCGTGTTTGGTGAGCTCCTTGAAAATGAACTTGAGAGGAGCAGGAGTAATGGTTACAGCGGTTGTGCTGAACTGTACAGTATAGTCACCAGCCTGCTGCTTACTTGTTGCTGAGAATTTAGGAGAAAAAGAGTTTGCCTTTATAGGATAGTTTCCATTGAAAGCAACGTTAGTAATCTCGGTACCAGTGACATCTGTCAGAGTAGTAGCTGTAGCAGTAGCTTTATCTTGCAGGGTAATATTATAACCCTGGATTTCGTCATTTGCACACAAACCAGTTACAGTATAGAACTCCGTCTTAGACAAATCGTATGCTTCAGCCTTATATGGCAGGGACTCACTCTTCATAGTAACAATCAGCAACTCTGGCTGTACCTTGTAAGTCAGCACCTGAGAAGGCTCAAAAGTTCCAGTATAGTTACCATCACCTGCAATCTTCACATAGTAGTTACCTTTGTGCATCAGACCTGTCTGACTAGCACCAGTCGTAGTAATTTGTGTGGTGCAAGCAGCATCAGAATAATAGGTCACAGTAAAGTCGGTACCCTTCTCCAATTTCTTAGTTGGATTGGCAGCATCGTACACCTCAAATGTTGGCTCAGCATTCGTAGAGGTGTAGAAGATATTAGCGATTGTCACATTGAGTGCGTTAGCATTACCAGAAATGTCCTTAGCAGCAATTTCAAGATCACCATGAACAGCAGTGAAATCATAGTTGGCTGATGTCAGACCTGTGATGACAGGAACAATCATGTCAGTACGTGTTCCGACAGCAGTAGTAAATGGAACGTATCCGTCTGTTGCGATTGTAACAGTACCAAAACTTGCAATCAAGTTGTTGATCTTGGTCTCAGCCTGTGGGTCAGATGTGATAGCAGTGGGCCAACCAGCGAAAGTGACAGTCACATTCTCACCAGAGAAAGCGTCACCGAAAGCGAGAGCGTTTGTACCAGTAAGATCACTGGCTGTAACTGTCAGCGGGCGCTTGTTAATCTCAAAGACACCAGAGTGCTGACCCATGTGGTTTCCATAGTTAACCTCGAACTCACACACGTACTTACCAGCATCCTTAAGGTTGTCAATGGGATCACCCGTCTTGGCACCATCACTTGTTGCCTTGTACCAACGAGTCCACGCAATGTAGGCTGTAATGTCATCGGTACCGATCTTACTTGGCTTTGGCAGAGCCTTTTCAGTTGCGTCGTAGGTCTTGAATTCGTCTGTGATAGCTGCGCCGCCAGCCTGCACAAACGTAACATCCTCCGTAACAGCCCATCCCGCCAATGGCAAGAGGGACAGCAACATCAAAATAAGAAAATGTTTTCTCATAATCTTTAAT
>CAZIKA010000180.1:0-3897 GCA_964539705.1 uncultured Prevotella sp.
ATGAAAGAGATGCAGTTTTCTGTCGTCGTCATGACGATACTGATGTGCTCGGCACTGACCCTGCTAATGCCAGGAAGGGTGAAGCGCAACACGGTGATCAACCGGTCGCGCTGGCTGATGGTGGGAGCATTGGGACTGATAGGTATGCAGTTCCTGATTCAGTATGTCACGCAGCTACGTGCGATGGGCGTGACACAGGCGGTGTTGGTGAACCTCACCATGCTGCTGCCGGCCTCGGCACTGATGGACCTGGCAGTCCTGAACCTGCAGCGACAGGGACGGCTAAGCTGGCTGGAGAAATGGGGATGGATAGCAGCATGGCTGGTGGTGACAGGCGGACTGGCAGTAGCGGTATGGACCGACGGACATCCGCTGGAACAACTGTCGGAGCGGGTACGACTGACGGAAATCATGATGAGCATCGTATATGCCTCCATGCAGATGTACTACAGCATCCTGCAGTTCTGCGAACTGATACGTATGGAGGCTGTCATCGAGAACTACTATGACCGCGAGCATAAGGGACTGACACGCTGGATGAAGTATGCTATTGCCGTGAATGGACTGATAGCCATCATCGTGCCTGTCTTTGTATTCGGAACAAATATCATGCTGGTGATCTTCTCACTATCGTTCTTCTGGGGCATCTTCATGATGTGGTTCAGCTTTGTACGCTACTTCACAAGTAACGCCATCAACCGTGTGCAAGAGGCTGAGGAGAATGCCAATGAGGAGATGGCAGAGGTAAGAGGCAAGATGGGTGAGACAGACGGACTGTCAGCAGAAACAATAAAGCACATAGACCTCTGTGTGGAGCGCTGGTTGACCACAGGGGCACATCTAAAGGCGGGCATCACCAGTCCGATGGCAGCTGGGGCTATGAACATACCCCGCTACCAACTGACGGCATGGGTGAAGGCATCAGGGCATAGCTCGTTCACACGCTGGATCACATCGCTGCGCATTGAAGAGGCTAAACGTGTATTGAAGGAACATCACGACTGGACCAATGAGGCTGTGGCCGACCACTGCGGGTTCAGCCGTACACACTTCCAAAAGATCTTTAAACAGGAAACGGGCGTTTCACCTACCGATTATCAGGCGAAGGCGGGCGTTTGATACGCGTCCAAGGTATTACGCGTGTCAGGCCATCACGTCCACGTACGGTGAAACGGTACTCACGGCCAATGATGAAAGGCCAGGATACAAACTGGGTGAAGTCCATGACGATGGAATCGTCGATTTTTAAGATGATATCTCCTTGGCGGAACCCTAACTGATAAGGTTCGCCCTGTTCCCATATCAACCCCACACTGGCCATACCCCGCTCCGGCACAAAGGCAATATCCAACTGCTTATTTGCAATGAGAACTTCCGTCTGTTGGTTATACGGCTGGAAGCGCACGCGTTTCTTGTGGGGATTGAAAATCATAGCACCATAGTTGAGCACGGCAGCTCCCAACGATGACTCACCCTGTGTGGTCAGCGTATGCACATCACAAAAGGCATAGTCGCAGACACGCAGCTGCTGAAGATGTAGGAAGATGACCTCATGGAACTTCTCTATACCGAAATGTCCGATAGCATGACGACCCACGGAGCGTCCCTCTACCATGGTATCTACCTGCGAACCAAGTTTTGCATCACAGACATCAAAGCTACGGCGGTTCATGGTATAGAGCCCGCGACTGCCGGTATCGAAAAGGGTGAGTTCCTTAAACGGAGAGGCAGGACTTACCTCCAGATAAGGCACATGGAACCGCAACTTGTAGCGGGACTCTAAGCCTGGCTCTCGTTTGAAAAAATTCTTGCGGTCAGTGAGGATAAGCAGGCGGTTCTTGACGTCGATCTTAGCACACAGACCACCATTAATAAGGTTGAAACCGATGATTCCATCGATATTCCGCCCCCTGACAGGACGGTGCTGGATGGTGGCTTGACAGCCCTCAATGGTCAGACTGCCTATCGTCACTGGAGGCAACATTACCATCTTCACCGTGTCAACAGCTCCAACGGCATCATGGGAACGGATAAAGCCCGCCGGTGTGCAACCATCAATGGGTGTATCGGCATAGACCACAGCCTGAGCAGCACCTGTATCAAAGAGAAAACGATAACGACGGCCGTTGATATCTACTGGCAGATAAGCCTGGTCATGATCCCACTCGATAGCGATGGAATCGACGAAATCCGAACGGTTTAGCGTGAAATCATGACGATAACGAGCCAGTTGCGCATCGGCTTCGATGCACAACAAGCTCAGTAGTATGGTCAACCATTTCTTCACTTATCACCTCTCACTTCTCACCTCTTTTAATAGACGATCCGCCTTTCCCCACTTATCCATCATGAAGAGGACATAGCGGATATCGACACCGATACAACGGGCCAACTGGCTGTCGAAGAAGATATCGCTGGAAAGGCTGTCCCAGTTGCCATCGAAGGCCAGACCAATGAGACGGTTCTGAGCATCGAACATAGGAGATCCGGAGTTTCCACCCGTGATATCATTGGTGGTGAGGAAGCAGAGCGGCATATTGCCGGCACTTTCCAGCAGGTCAATCATCTCAGGTTCTACCTTATAATCCTCGATAGAATCGCCTGTTTTCATCTTCTTTACCATGCTGGGAGCCTTGGTCTGCCAACCAGAAGGCTGTCCACCCAGGTTGTATTCCTTCACCTGACCGTAAGAGAGGCGCATGGTGAAGTTGGCGTCGCTATAGTGGGGCATATCTTCCTCCATACGCAGTTTGGCAGCACAGAGATAGCGCTCCTGTTCGTCGATGGAATCATTGATGGACTGGATCTCCAGACGCAAGGCCTGCATCACCTCGGTAATATCCAATCCGAAGCTGACACCGGGGTCTTTCATAAACGACTTCTTGTTAGGATAGAGGCGAGCCTTCTTCTTCATCAGCTTCGATTTGCTGTAGAGATAATTGGCGTAAGCCTGACAGTCGCCACCAAACTTCTGGTCAATAATCTTAAAGAAATCAGGCAGGAAGAACTGATTCTTCAGCTGCGCACGGTAGTTCTGGAGCAGGGTGCCCAGTATCTCGCAGTCGGTAGCGGCATCGAAGGTCTCGCTATTGTCCTCCATCGTGATATACTGGCGCTTGCCGTGACGCTTAGGACTGACACCATTATGAGCACGCATGGCACGTGTAGACAGCTCATCGGTGCGACGGAAGGTCTCGTACCACAGCATATAAGCCTCCATGACCTTCATGCGCTTCTCGTAGTAACGCTGCATCTTGGCGAAGTCGAGCTTGCCCTCCAGATAGCCGCTCTCAAGGAGCCACTGACGGAGCTGGGTCTCGAACTGCTGTTTCTGCTGGATGAGTCCGATGGAATCGATACATTTGTTCATACCGATGGAGTTCTTCCAGTAGTTGGACGACTGGGCATACTTGGAGTCGTACTTGATACGCACGGCCTCAGAGGCATCCATGTGGCGCTTCATCACCGCCTGCTTCACACCACGCACCTGAGCACGGATGGCGTTCTGAACATAACGCTCCTCGATACCATAGCTACTCAGATAACGGTTGGTAGAACCAGGATAGCCCATGGTCATTGAGAAAGAACCTTCCTGATAACCATTCTCGGCGATTCGGGCCCAGTGCTCGGGATGATAGGGCACGTTGTCTTTCGAATAGGCAGCAGGACCGTTGGTCTTAGGATCGGCATAGATACGGAACACGGAGAAATCGCAGGTCTGACGGGGCCACATCCAGTTGTCGGTCTCGCCACCGAACTTACCCATAGACTTAGGAATGGTGAATACCAAGCGCAGGTCGGTGAAGTCGCGATAGGTGGTGGCGAAATAGCGGTTGCCCTCATAGAAAGGTTTGATCTCCAAGCGCAGCGTGGAGTCCTTTTCCTTCACGTCCTTAG
>CAZIKA010000181.1:0-3865 GCA_964539705.1 uncultured Prevotella sp.
TCAAGCCTGGTCAAGAGGGTTAAATAGACAATATGAAATGACCCCACCGGGTTACAAGATTCAGTGTTTTGGCGAATTCCTTAGAATACAGGGAGTGGATTAGGCAGTCATCGACAAAAGTCGTTAAGTGGATCTTCAGAATGGAGTGAGTTTTAGGTTTTAAATAATTCTGGGGCGCAAGGCACGAAGCCTGCGCCCCAGATCAACTAATATAGAATTAATATGGGGAAACTACTCCCCTGTGTGACTTTTAATAATCATCACCGAAACCAGGCTGTGAGGGATCAACTACACCTGGAGTCGTACCACCATCGCTGCCGCCACCCTCTGCGCCAGGTACACTTCCTGACAGAATCTGGTTCTTTACGTCAATCTCCACAACATCAAGGGTGGGGTTCAAATAAATCTTTTTCATTTTCTTTCTAACTATAAATATTTAATTATCCTTTTTTCATAAAGTAAAGTGCCAGAGTGCTTCTGGCACCTTACTTGAATGATCTTTATTACCTCAGAATTACTGAGCGATGAACTTCTTACCGTTCATGATGTATACCTGACCCTTTACAGTATTGTCAACACGGACACCCTGCAGGTTGTAGATTGCATCAGCCTCGAACTTCTTCACATTCTTCTTGACACCCAGGATAGAGGTAACGTTCTCGTCCTCACCCAGCCAGATAACGCGAGCCTCGGCATCATCGTTGAACTTAGCCAGCATCCAGAACCACCAGCCATTGTTGATGTAAGCATTGTTGGTGCTTGTTACAGCCATCTTGTCAATGCGGACGCCCTTACCCTTAGCGGGATCAGTCATAATATAGATGTCACGGACAATATCTGTACCAGGAGTACCATCCCAAGCGGTATAGAGGTACTGACCAGCATTGAAGGCATCACCAGTATTTACAGCGGTACCGTCAACCAACTGCTGATTGGTCATGATGTTGGTTGCCTTGTGCAGGTTAGCGTCGGTAGAAAGCTTCCAGATAGAAGTAGCAGCACCAGCAGGTAATTCTGCAGCCAGAATATCTATCACCTTAAATTCTACAGCAGGTACCGTTGCGGGAGCGACAGGAGCAGTAACGAATGCACTGCCATCCTTTTTCTCAGCTTTCGCTACGATAGTCTTCAAATTGTTACCAATAGCAGTGCTTGGGAGATAGTAAACACCATTGTAAGCCTGCAGGGGAACCATATAGATGGTAGACTGCTTGTCAAACGGATCCTCGTCGGTGTAGGTCTGATAAAGCGTTAACTTAACCTCACCCTCACCCTCGATGTCCTGAACACGTGTGATCGTTCTGTAGTCCTTACCTGCACCTGGAACTATGGGATTACGAGCCCATGCTACAGTTGTCTGATTTGCATTAGGATAAACAATCAACGGTGTCGCATAGACAGGTGCAGACGCAGCGATAACACGGAAGATGTCGAATGCACCGTTAGTGTTCAGACCAGTAGTACCGTTAGCATACAGAGCAGCAAGAGCAGCATCTGATACAACAAGTACAATGTCACGTGCAGTTGCTACGGTAGCTGGAGTAGTCGCATCAAAAGCAGTGTTTGCGAATGGGTTTGCAACAGTTGTTGCACCACTCTTGGTATAGTGAATCTCACTGGTAGCAGGAAGCATGTCGAAAGCACCAGCCAAAACAACAGCACCAGCAGTAGTGCTAGCCTTCAAGTCACCATTGAAGGTGATGGTCACCTTAGCAACAGCCGAACCTGTGAAATCAAAGGCACCACCGGCAATAGCGCCAGGGATAATGTCACCATCGAAGGTGATGGTCTCCAGGTTGGGAAGACCTGCGAATGCGTCGGTACCGATAACGGCAGCTGCTGTAGTACCAGTACCCAGATTACCCTGGAAGGTCAGCTCTTTAAGAGCCAAGCCTGCGACAGAGTTACCACCAGTGTTATCCTCGATAATAGGATTAGTGAAACCAGCCAGACCACCATTGGCAATAGCACCTGTGAAGGCGATAGACATAATCTGGTTACCCTTCAGGGCTGCGTCAGCGAAGATTTTACCACTGTTGATCTTACCAATCTCGACAGTAGGATAGTCGTCTTCATCTCTTGCAGGAGTTACTTGGATGGCAGAGAAGTCGAATGCACCGGCATCAATAAGCTTAACAGCAGTAGTTGTTCCATTATTCAGGAACTGACCAGAACCCGTAGCGATCTTCAGTTCTGCTTCAGAAACATCACCAAAGACGAAAGCACCAGTAGCGATAGGAGCATTGGTAGCGGCAGCTACATCAATGGTACCGATGGTAACTTTCTTCAGGTTAGTACCGAAAGCATTAGCGGCAACTGCAACAGCACCGGCATCAGTCAAGATAGAATGGATGGAAACCTCAGCCAAAGAGGTACAGCCTGCAAAAGCAGCGCCAATAACAGTACCAGTAGCACCTGCACCACGGAGTGGCGGGAAAGCAAGAGCAGTCAGACTTGTACAGTTCTGGAAAGAGTTGGCAGCGAATGCACCTGCACCAATAACAGCAGGAGTTGTAGTCGTTTGTTTGAAGGTCATCCCAGTCATATCAACGCTTGCCAGGTTTACACAGCCAGCGAATGCGCTTGCAGCGATAGTGGTGTTCAGCACACCCTTCAGTGTGAGTGACTCCAGGATCTCAGGAGAGGTAGCAGGTGTGTTGCCAAAGAGACATCCTGTACCCTGACCGAAGGTTGTGAGGTTGCCCACGTTGATGGTCAGGTCTTTGATGCCAGAGTTCTGAAAAGCACCATCCTGAATAGTAAGTGTGCTTGCGGGAATCTCCAGAGAGGCGAGACTTGCGTCACCATTGAATGCGTCAGCAACAAACACCTGAACATTACACTTGTCCAGATTGTTGATGGTAGTCAACTTAGGAAGACGAATGAGTGACTTGTTAAGTACGAAGGGAACAACAGGAGAGTCTGCTGAGTGGTCAGGCAGTGTCACCGTTGTGATGTACGTGTTTGTCAGACCAGTCTCAACGAATGCCTCGTTAGGAAGAGCATACAGCTTTGTACAAGGGCTGAAGTCAAACACCTTCGTCTGAGTCGTCGTGAATGCCTGGGTTTGGACTGTAGCCAACTTAGAACCAGCCTCAAACGTAATACTGCTGATGTTGGTGTAACTAACGAAAGTTCCAGTCTCAACGGTTGTGAACTCCTTTGGAATCACAACACTCTTTGCGTCAACAATGTGGTCGAAGGCACCACTAACAGCATAGGTTGCAGTACCAGTAGTTGCAGTACCATACGTCTGCAAGGCTCCGGCAGTAATCTTGACTACATCGAACTCATAGTGATCCTCGAAGAGGTCGGTTTCAATATGTCCGACCAGATTGAGTTTACCTTCTGCATCAACAGGGTTCTTTGTCGCACGAATAGCCTCAATAGAGACAGTACCTGCGGCAGGTGTTACGGGGTCATACGCAGTTAACACCTTGTAGATGAAGTTGCCAGAAACAATGTAGTTGCCTACAGTGTTTAGGTCCTGTGCAGACACACTTGTGCTGATCAAGCCCAAAAGGCTCAACAGCATCAATTTTAAACTTCTAGTTTTCATTCTCATAAAAATTAAAATTAGTTATTAAATAAAACGAATTAAATTCCTTGTTGTCAGCACTCCCAAAGCACTACAACCCCGGGATATGCCTGTAAGAGAGTATAAATCACTTGCCATGCACCTCCCCTCCTGCCAAGCGACACGCCAGGCATGGAGTCATACATTTCTTTGGTTCTTTTCTTATCATACTTTTCAATTAATTTAAATGGTTTGTAAATATTGTCTTTTCTTGTTCCTTTTCTTCTTTCAAGAGGGCACACAAAGGTGCTGGCCGACACTCCCCTTGCCGGTCATTCATTCGCCATT
>CAZIKA010000182.1:0-3850 GCA_964539705.1 uncultured Prevotella sp.
AAGGCATCGGTAGAGATGTAGTGGAAACCAACACGGATGCTATTTCCTGCATAGGATGCGAGGTCCAGTTGATAAAGGCTCCACTGGTCGGGGATATTCTCAGCAATGCTTACTGGCACGAAGTCATCGGGATTGTCACTGCCTGATGACAGACATAACTCCATGGTCTCGGGGTACATGGATGTATAGGCCTTCATCTTCACACTCATTGTGTAGTTGTCGTGAATGTCAATCAGGGGCGAGATGAGCCACTTGTCGTTCTTGGTTTGCTGTGCAGAGAAGAAGATGACGGTCTTGTCGCCGGTAGGCGCAGCGATAACCGGGTCGTTGGGCAGCATGGCAGGTGAAGTCTTCCAAGGGTTAAATACCATGGGGGCAATAGCCGTAGGCTTTGATGCAGTGCCAGAGCCAGGGAAAGATACGATGTTGCTCTGGCTGCCTAAAGCAACAGGGTAGACGGGATTGCCGTCGCGGTCAATGCTCTTCCACTCACCAAAGGTGCCGGTGGCAAAGTCTGCGTAGTCCTCGAAACTATCGGTGAAGACCAGCTCCTGATTCCAACGCAGGGTGTAGGTGGCATCCTGTTCATTGAGCGTTGCGGTGATATTATAAGGCTTCAGCAGGTTGTCGCTCAAGGTGATGTCAACATTCTTGTCGCTCTGAATGTCGAAGGTCTGCTGATAGCGCTGAAAGGCTCCCTCCTCAATCAGTGCCAGATAGGTGCCTTTGGGAAGTGAAGCGATTTCCACCTTGCCGTTGGCTACGGTGAGATCGTAAGATGTCAGCGTCTCGGAATTGGTGAGCGTCAGATGCTGTCCGTCAGCTTTCAGGATGCTGTTGGTCGTGACGTTGAATACCACGTGTGAGTAGTTGTCAATAGGAATGTTGGCCTCGATAGAGGTCGTATTGCTCTGAGCCTTCAGGTAGATAGCCTGTACACCGATGGTGTGAGGGCCATTCTCAATATCCGTGAATACATAGGAACAGTCGCGCGTGGTGGCCACAAGTTGGCCGTCTAGGTAGATGTTGAACTGTTCGTTGGGGTTAGCTGCTGCTGTGGTGTTCTGACCTACGAATACATTGTCGATCATCAGCATAAAGGAACCATACTGGTTGTAATGACTGATATATCGGATAGCAAACTTAATCTGCTGGCCTGCATAGGCAGAGAGGTCGTAGGTGTATTCCTTCCAGCTTTTGTAGTCGGCTGACTCATAGTTGCCCTGGTCAATGCGTACGAAGTCGCCTTGCGTAGGATTGTCGAGTTTTGTGGTGACATAGACCATGAAGCGCTCGGGGAACTGATCGGCTGCCTTACCCATGAACGACAGCACATTGTCGGTGCCTACGGTGATAGCAGGAGAAATGAGCCAATCGTCATTGGCATTACCGCTGCTGGTGCGGGTGAAGCCCACATACTGCTTGCCGTCATAGGGACGCAGGATGGGGTAGTCGTACCACCAAGTGGGATCTACCGTCAGCGGGTTGATAATCTGGGCATACTGCATCACACCGCGGTTGGGATAGCTGCCCACAAGTGGGGCGGCAGCTTCGAGGTCGGCATCGATGCCGGTCCACTGTCCGAAGCTCACGGCAAAGTCATCATAGCTTTCAAAATCATCGAAGAAGGCGGGCTCTTCGGTGTTCCATGACAGACTGATGGTGTTCTTACCAGTGAAGATGTCGTGCTCGGTCTCTGTTGTCAGCGCAAAGGGCTGGCGGGTCTTCTCGGTCAACTCAATTTTGATGTCCTTGCCAGTCTCGTCGTCACTGATAGTAAATTGATAGGATACGGGGTTGAAACCGCCGCGATTTAGCTCCAGCAGATGGTTGCCGGCATAGACTTTCAATGAGCATTTGCCGGCGGCATCGAGTTTCAGCGTGCCATAGCTTGCCTGGAAGTCGGTCTGTGTCAGGGTCAGCGTCTGTCCTTTTAGGTTATCGCCTTCGACAGATGTGACCTCGATGGTCAGTTGCTTGTCGCGGCTCTGGGCGTTAGCGGTCAGACCCAGTAAAAGAAATAACAGTGTAAGGGGTAGAAATTGTTTCATGAGTTTATTATAAGCGGAAAAGGATAATGAGTGCATCGACGTGCGATGCCATACTCATTACCCTTTTTGTTATGTATAGATTACTTGCGAATAGCCTTCACGGTCTTTCCGTTAGCAGCCTTAATCACGTACATGCCCTTGTTGAGGCTCTGCAGCACTGAGGCGCTGCGACCATTGGCCACCTGTACACCGTTGAGGGTGTAGACGGTCACCTGTGAATCATCTGCAAGAATGTTGTTCTCGATACCTGTCAGGTCGGGCTCACCAACATGGGTGAAGGTCATATCGTCGAAGAAGGCAATCCAGTTGGCACTAACTGTAGTGTGGCGAACGGCAACGTAGATGTTCTTGCCAGCGTAGGCAGAGAGGTCTACGGTGAAGTGATGCCACTGGTTCTCGCCCAGGTAAGCCATCTCCTTAGAACCCATTACGCTCTTGAAGTTAGCAGTCTTGCTGTTGTCGGTCTCGCTGACCAGTACCTGTACGGTGTGCAGGTCGTTGTCGCCATTGAACACAGAGCCTGTGGTGGCGAGGTTGCGAGCGTAGAAGTCCAGAGTAGCACCCTCCAACGGACGGATCTGCTTGCTGATGAGCCAGTCGTCGGCAGCTGAGTTGTTGTCAGGAGCAGTTGCTGCCAGAGTACCAACACCAGAGTGAGCGGTGAGGTTGGGGTTGCTATGGATAGCCTGTGCGAAGGCGTGGCGACCACCGTCGTCCTCAATCACAGTGAGGTAATAGTTTGACTTATAGGTTACCTGCTGGTCAACGTCGATAGTGGTGAAGTCGGTCTTCCACTCATAATCCAAAGGATTCTTCTCGAAGCCATAGTAGAGAACGTCGTATCCCAGACCCTCACCCTGTACAGGGAAGGTAGCCTTGCTACCGCTCTCGAACTCAACAGTCATCTCATCCTTGACGACTGCGGAGGTCTCGCCGGCATTGAACTGCAGGTTGAAGGCTACACCTTCGTTAACTGCAATCTCCTGACCAACAGCCAGAGAACTCTGGAAGTTGTTGCTCTTGAAAGTAACGGCCTTGATCTTCAGGTTGTTCTTACCCTTGTTCAGCATGGTGAACTGATCACCGCTGTTAACAGCCTTATTATAGTTAACCTTGCCAGCATCCCAACCGCTCTGGTTGAATACTGCATAGTCGTCTACGTTACCATCGATGACGATGTTGTCGAGAGAGGCACCATTGTGACGACCGCTCACTGCACGGTTGGTCCAACGGAACTGAACCTTCTTTCCGGCATACTCCATCAGGTCAATGCGCTCCTCGCGCCAGTACTTGGTATCACCGTCCTTATTATAGGCTTCCGACAGATATGCAACCTGCTTCCATTCGCCATTGCAACCAATCTCGAAGATAACCTCGCTGGCACCATTGCCGCCTTCTACGTTCTGCTTCTTCTGCAAACCTGTTTCGTCAATCAGCAGAGAACGGGGATGCTCGTCACCCCATACGAATGAGATGTTCATGCCCTTGCCACCAGAAGGAAGTGCAAATTCCGGAGAGGTCAGAGTGGCAATTCTACCGGCATTCATCCAACCGGTGTAGAGGCAGGTGCCACTGTAAGCAGAGATTGAGTTAGGACTCCATTTGCGGTTCTCGTATTCGTTGTCAGTAGTAGCCAACCAACCGGTGGGAATATCGTTCTTGCACTCGTCGAAATTCTCAGAATAGGGGAACTCCATGACGGTAGCGTCCTTCTGAGTGGTAAACTTCCAAGTGCTTGCAGTTGTAGCATCACCCTTGTCGTTATAGGCAACAACCTTCCACTTGTAGGTGGTCTCGTA
>CAZIKA010000183.1:0-3811 GCA_964539705.1 uncultured Prevotella sp.
CTGAAGGCCGCAGCAACGGCGGCACCTTCACTTGGAACGGATGCGACCGCGATGGTAAACGCGTAGCCTCAGGCGTCTATATGGTCGTCACAGCTACTAACGACGGCAAAAAGGGAACGGTCTGCAAAATAGCCATCATCAAATAAGGTATGTCAGCCAGCTTGAAGAGCAAGATATATATCGTCGGCAGCTGTAGTGTGGTGTTCGTCATCATCAGCTTACTGAATTGGTATGCCACACCCACGATGTCAGACGACGTGATATACTTGTTCAAATGGCAATGGGAATGGCACATACCTTTTGAGCGTATCACATCTTTGCGCGATGTTGTTCAGTCGCAGCTGGTGCACTATCAGATTGTCAACGGACGCAGTATCACCCATTCTTTAGCTCAGATAGCCCTTAACCTGATACCTCCGGCCGTAGCCAAACTCATCAACATAGGTATGTTCGGCTTACTCCTATGGCTCATCATCGTCTATACAGCCCGTAAGAAAGGATTCAGGCTCGTCAACGGTGTACTTGCCTTTGGATTGATATTCCTCGTGATGAAAGGCTTCGATACTGCTTTTCTGTGGTTGTTAGGCTCTTATACCTACGTATGGGCATTGGTGTTCACCATGTGTTTCCTATGCCTGCTGAGAAAACTGGGCGACAGACGTATCAGTTGGAAACTGCTGCCGCTCATACCTATTTCTTTTATATTAGGATGGTCACACGAGGCCATAGCTCTTCCCATCACATTATCCTGCCTGCTGTATCTCGTCATCAATTATAAAGGACTGCTGTTTCGCGCCTCCACCTACTGCATCTTAGCCTATATGTTAGGTATGCTGATGATTCTAACGTCGCCGTCGCTCTGGATGAGGGCCGACATCGAAGGCATCACACCTCTACAGCGGCTATTGTCAGGCTGTATCAATATGGCACTAAACGTCAGAATCTCTTGGATCCTGCTACTGACGCTCATTATCAACTACAAGAGATTCATCGATATACTTGAACGATATGGCTATTTGCTGTTCGCCTGGATCATGGCGCTTGGCATCGTGTTCCTCTGTGGTACAACGCTGGAACGGGTAGCCATCTGTGCCGACTTTCTATCCCTTCTCATCGTACTACAAATCTGGCAAAGCGAAAGGCTACTAAAGCAACAATATACCATTATTAATAGCCTGCTGGTAGCGGCTATCATCGTCTCTGTTCCTGCTATCGCCTATAGCAAACAGAACTACGACAACTATCTGTACCACCATTCGCAACTGCAGCATCAGTCACTCATTAAAGTCCGACAGATCAGCGGGGACGTCAGTTGGTTTGAAAAGCAGGTGATTGAGCGTTACGTAAACCCTACCATAGAATTCGGATTCTTCAGCTGCTACATGGCTTTCGATAGCCAGGACATCAATTCTATGGCAGTCGCACAACTCTACCATCAAGATACGGTCACGATGCTGCCAGAAGACGTCATCAACAAAATAGAACGCGACAGTACAGCCTATACGCATTGGGAACCTGATGTACATGGCCAACTGTACATTCAATCGTTACAAGACGACAAAGAGGTTCATCAAGTAACCTTCTTGTTAGGCGACGAGGTTCCCTTGAGGTTCTATCAGCGTATACTGTCCTATCAAGGCAACGAATACGTACTTGATGACTTTAACCACGAAGTCGTCAGTATTTGCGGCAGACGCTATTTAGTGATGACCATTCCGCCCAGCAACATCAAACGACGCATCAAAGATATCAGGATAGAATGATGAAGCATATCAAGGACTATATCAGCCTATTCACAGACTGGACTTTCCTGAAGTTCATTATGGTAGGCGTCGTGAATACCATTGTAGGCACAACCATCATGTTTGTGTTCTACAACGTGTTTCACCTCAGCTATTGGGTCTCTTCGGCTTCAAACTACTTCTTTGGCAGCATCGTCAGCTATCTGCTCAACAAAAACTTCACCTTCCGATTCCGCGAACGCGGACTCTGGTCATTATTGCGCTTCACGCTCAACATCCTCACCTGCTATCTGCTTGCCTACGGTATAGCCAAACCCGTCATGCAATGGATACTCTCAGGCTTCAGCATCACCGTCCAGGAAAATGTCTCTATGATGTTGGGTATGTGTCTCTTCGTCGTCTTCAACTATTTAGGTCAGCGTTTCTTCGCGTTCTATAACAACAATAACAAAAGCCAATGAACGATCTGATAAGCCAAGAGACCATAGAACGTGTGAAGCGCGATAATTGTTTCGATTTTCTGCGTTATTTCTTTGCTTTCTCCCTGATTCTCGTGCATTTCTGTACGCTGACAAATCAGGAACAGTTTTGGTTTGTAACAGGACAGATGCGTGTCAAAGCCTTCTTTACCATTACCGGCTTCTTGGTGGTCTACAGTTTTCTGAGGCGGAATAGTCTGAAAGTCTATTGCTGGAAGCGTATCTATCGAATAGTTCCGGCTTATGTCGTCACCATACTGCTCTGTTTCTTAATAGGATTCTTCTTCTCAACAGCTTCAGTAAAAGAGTATTTCCTGTCACAACAATCGCTGAAATACCTTGCGGCTAACCTCTCATTTATGAACTTCGTCGAACCTTCTCTGCCTGGCTTGTTTACCAACAATTGTTATGGTTCGTTTGTCAATGGTTCGCTATGGTCGATGAAGTACGAAGTGCTGTTCTATATAGCAGTACCGTTTATGGTATTCTTGATGCGCAAAATCCGTAAGATTTACGTATTAGCAGTTGTTTTTATCATACTGACCATCTATAACCAGTATCACGACAATAGTATGTGTACCATCATCTATTTCTTTAGTGGTACTGCAATCTTATTGTATTTCGACTGGTTCTGTAAGCATGTCAAATGGATCTTTCCATGTTGCATACTCCATTTCTGCCTCACGCTTTTCTACGACTATGCTTTCCTATATTATATCGAACCGCTCGTATTCTCGGCTATCATCGTTGCCGTAGCTTACTACTGTAAACCGCTCAACTTACTGCAACGTTACGACAATATATCATACGGACTCTATCTCTACCATTTCCCTGTTATACAAGTATTGGTACAGTATAAACTGCACCAATACAATATTTACTTGACCTTTATATTGTCGTTGCTCATAACAGCAACCTTGGCCGTTATATCATGGTATATGATAGAGAAGCCTATGCTCAGACGAAAAATTATCTAACTCAACGCTAACATCCGCTCAATAGGCTTCACAGCCTCTTTGGCTATCTCTGGATCAATCTCAATCGCAGGCGACTCGTTCTTCAGACAGTCATACACTTTTTGTAACGTGTTCAGCTTCATATATTGACATTCGTTGCAACTGCATTCCAGCCCGCTTTCAGAAATCTCCGGCGGCACAGGTATAAACTCCTTATCAGGACACGTACGCTGCAACTCGTGCAGAATACCTGCCTCTGTCGCCACGATATATAGCGTCGCGCGGTTCTCCCGTGCGAATTTTAGCATATCCGCCGTACTGCCCTTCACATCAGCCAGCGCCAACACAGGTGCCTTACACTCCAAATGAGCCATCACCACAGCCTCAGGATACTGGCGTTTCAGTTCCACAATCTTTTCTACCGAGAAACGCTCGTGAACATGACAACCACCATTCCACAGCAACATCTCGCGACCCGTCACCTCATTAATATAATTACCTAAATTGTAGTCAGGGCCGAAAATCAGCTTGGCATCCTGCGGCAGTTGGTCAACCACCTTCTTGGCATTACCAGAAGTAACGACAACATCCGTCAATGCCTTCACGGCGGCCGTCGTATTGACATACGAGATGA
>CAZIKA010000184.1:0-3774 GCA_964539705.1 uncultured Prevotella sp.
CGTTCAGGAAGAGATGCTTCTTAAACTCATAGCGAGTGCCGTCTTTAGCTACATATGTAGCCTGTGCCATAGAGGGAACAGCCAGCGTAAGCAAAGCGGCAACAAAAAACAATTTCTTAAATGTTTTCATATTCCTTCTTAATTAAATATTAATTTTTTAAATAGAATCTGATTTAGAATTCTGGCTTTCTGCAAATTGCGACTGCAACGAATCGGCCTGTTCATTACTGATAATTCGACGATTTCCATCATCAGAATTAAAAGTGCAAAGACGCCACATAGACAGATAATCATATAACTTGAAATATATAACTGTCGTCACTTCAGGACGATCTTCAGTAGCTTCTTCGAGAATGGCCGTCACTTTAACTTCATTATTATAGGTGTCATGGAATTTAATATAATCAATTCTATGTCCCCTAATAGGAAGAAGACTCTTATATGCTGCCATCACTTTAGCTATTTGATCGTTGTCGAGAAGCTGAGGCTCTTCAAAAACATCATCCTCATTCATCTTGTAGAGCATAGCAACCGCATCAGCCAGTTGGTCATGCTCTATATAATTAAAGAAAGTATTGACGAGGTTTGTGACTGCCAATGTGTCTTCGTTAGTCATAACCAGCTCATAATCAGTCAAATTAGAATTTGACTGTACAGGCTTATCCTTGCGGCAACCTGTAAGAGCAAGAACGACACAACCAAACAACAGATAGGTTGTTACGGACAATTTAAATCTCATATCAAATAAAATTTAGAAAAAATCGGCAGGCAATGACATGCCTGCCGATTTGAATTAGAACTTATTGACAATCTTCAAAGATTAGCGACGACGAGCATTACTCTGAGTCTTCTTGACAGTGAAGGTGACATAAGTATTGTCAATAACACCCCAGTCATAAGTAACCTCAACATTCACGCGAACCTTGTAATCACCATGGTTAGTACCATCATTCTCGTAGTGAATCTTACCGAAGCTACCGTTCTTGAACTTAGTAGGATCAGTCTCCTCAATGAAGGTAAACTTCTTGGTAGGAATAACGGTGCTCACTTTACCCCACTTAGTGTAATCAGTTTCACTGGTATCAGCGAAGTTCGTCGTTGCCTTGCTAAAGTCAACCTTAATAGACTTCACACCGTAGTAAGCAAAGTAGTCATTACCCTTGCGCTGGTCAGAACCACTGAGGGTACCAGTAGTAGCATTATAGAACTTACCTGTGGTGAACTCATGATCACGCCAGTCAACGAAGGTCAGCTTCAGCTTAGCGTCGTCACCGCCAGTGATAGCGTCAGTGATAACATTGGTGCCATCGTCCAGAACAGTAATCGGGCAGAGGAACTTCACATCGAACTCACCCTGAGTCTTCGGTGTAGCAGAAGTGCTGAAGGGAACCGTAATTCCAGGAATCTGTGCTGCACCTGGAGTGCCGCAAAGAACAGCTTTATAACCGATACGTGCGGTAACAGTGGTTGTCAGGTCAAGGTGACCGGTAGGATTGTTGAGCAGCTTCTCAGCAGCATCAGTCTTAGCGAACTGAACGACACCAGTCTTCTGATCCATCTGTGCAACGAGGTGCTGGGTGGGATCACCAGGAGTAGAGGTAGAAATATCCTCAGTGTCGGTACCAGCAGCTATTGCATCGTCATACACCTTATCGCCAGTAGCATTAGGAATGAGTCCATAAGCATTCTTGAACTCGAAGGTAAGTGCCAAGTTGCTCTTCAAATCCTCAATGTTATAAGGATCGTCAAGCTTCACAACAGCCTTGTAACCATAGAGCGTGCTCTTGATGTCGAATACAAACTCATCGTCAGCAGCAGCGGTCTGCAGTTCGATTGCACTGCCATTTCCAGGATACGGGTCGAACTTAATATTGTTGACTTTCTGATTTGCGGTGGTAGCAACAGTCTCAACGTTACCATGAATCTCCTAGAAGCCACTTCCTGCCTGCTTACTGTTCTTGTCATACCAAGCCATTTGCAGCTTAGAACCTTCGCCAGAAGCGGGAAGCTGAACAGTCGGATCCATATTGTACTCAGAGGGATTCCACTCGAACTTCACATAGAACTCAGCATACTTCAGGTTTGCAACATAGAGAGGATCAGCCACGTTACGTGTATCCTTCAGCTTATAGCGGATGTAAGTGACAAAACCTTCCCTCTTAGTCTTGAACTTATCATAAGCCTGCTGGTTGGTTACGGTCCAAGTCAGCTTCTGAGTATAGGTACCATCGCCAGCATCCTCAGTGGTGGTGATAATCTTACCAATGAAGTCAGGACGAACGGCAGCCTGCAGCTCGTTCTTAGCAAACTGGTTAGCCTCAGGTTTAGCCTCAGTAGCGGTACCGCTCTTGATGTCGAGCTGATAGTTGAATTCGAACTGCTCACGAGAAATACCATTGTCAAGCAACTGTGCAATGATGCTGTTCTCCAGCTCATACCAGTTCACAACCTTCTTAGCTACCTCGTTGTTGCGAGCACACTGCAAGGTGTAAGGAGTTGTAATCTCACCGGGTTCGAATACAGCAGCCTCAGGCTTAACAGGATCAATCAGCGTATTGACAATCTTCAGCTTGATATAGCCAACAGCAGCAATCTTATTGTTATTCGTGTCAGTCAGAATGACGCGTACCAGAGGCATACGGCCAACTGTTGCACGATTCTGCAGATTGTTCTTGATTTCTTCAGTGTAGCCATAACCCTGCTGGTTTCCACTTGCATTAGGCATCTGAGGACGGATGGTATAGCCATCAGGACCTATAGCTGCATGTACAGACTGCTTGGTATTCACACCCTGAGTTGTAGAGACGTAACCTACCAGCTCGAACGAATAGGCAAAGCCATTGTTCTTGGCAGTATGATCGGTAGCGTCAGCATCCTTATCCCAAGCCACATGAGTACCAGCGGTGTTTTTGAGGTGAGTATTGATGATAGTACGGAGATCAAGACCCTTGTCGTTATCCCAGGCAATAGAATCCATAGGATCAGCAGCTATGGCCTCTGCAGCGGTGTCATAGAGGTGACGTGTGCCTTCAGCATGAGTCTGAGCGGGCTTTGTATTGGCAACATCCCAAGTGCGCTCATAGTTCAGCACGAAGTCCTTATAGTTGTTCAGCTTCACAGCGGCATAGTCGGAGGTGACAACAGAGTCACCCTGAGTGTACTGGAGAGCAACCACCGTCTGCCAGTTATTAGTTGCAGAAAGGTTCTTGATGACACCAGTATTGTTCAGTCTTGCGGTAAGCTCCACCAACAGGCCTTTCTTCTTCACATCGGTAATAATGAAATCATGGGTCGTTGCGCGAGTGACATACTGACGATCAATGGGCAGGAATGACCACTTGCTCTTGTCAAGGTTGACATAAGCATTGGAAGGATTCACATGATAATATGCTTTCATTCCAGGAGCCATCTTCACCACCTCAGTTGTAGTAGTCGGTTTATCAGTAGCATAGTTGCCATTTGCGTTCACTGCAGTAACAGTCAGTTTAGTATACTGGAACTCGTTAACGCCAATGGCCTCAATGCCCTCCAGATAGAACGAAGGCTGCAGGATGAGCTGCGAAAGCTTGGCATAGCGGTCGATGGTGACCTTGCCTTCCTGGCCTTCACCGCCCTCGATACCGAAGAGAATCAGCTGCGTGTCAGTCAAGACAGCGTCAATACCGGCACCGGTAATGATCTTAACGTCAGACTGCTTGCTGTAGACATACTTCTCGGCAGTAGCGTCCCATACATAGATGTCGAAGAAGCCGGTCTCGAAGTTGGGGATGTACA
>CAZIKA010000185.1:0-3718 GCA_964539705.1 uncultured Prevotella sp.
AGACTACGGCAGTAGAGAATGTGGAACTGCCTCTGATGTATAACCCAGAGGTGTCGGCTACGGAGCGTAGGGAACGTGCTATCAAAGCCCTTCAAGCAGTAGGTCTGGGCGACCGGCTCGACCATAAGTCGAACCAGATGTCGGGTGGTCAGATGCAGCGTGTGGCTATTGCCCGTGCGCTCGTCAACGAACCTGCTGTGTTGTTGGCCGATGAGGCTACGGGTAACCTGGATACGCGTACGTCGTTCGAGATGCTGGTACTCTTTCAGGAACTCTATAAACAGGGACATACTATCATTTTCGTGACCCATAACCCTGAGATTGCCGAATACAGCAGTCGTAACATCAATCTGCGTGACGGCAAGATACGTGAGGATACTTACAATGAAAACATCAAGTCGGCAGCCGAGGCTCTGGCCGCTCTGCCAGTAATAAATGATGATTGATTATGAACTTATATAATCTGTTTAAAATAAGCATCAGAGCCGTAGGGAACAACAAAATGCGTTCGTTCCTCTCCATGCTGGGTATCATCATCGGTGTGGCAGCTGTCATTATCATGATGTCCATTGGTCAGGGCTCGAAGGAGAGTATACGCTCGGAACTTTCAACGATGGGTACCAACCTGCTCACCGTTCGTCCCGGTGCCGATATGCGTGGTGGCGTGCGTCAGGACCCTTCGGCTATGCAAACCTTGAAAGTGGCTGACTATGAGCGCATCGTGCGTGAGAAGAAATTCGTTACGAAGGTGTCGCCAGAGGTAACGGCAAGCGGTCAGGTCATCTATGGTAATAACAATACAACGACCTCGATGTATGGCGAGTCGATAGAATATCTAGACATCAAGCAGTGGCCTGTGGAAGAAGGTGATTGTTTCACTGAGGAGGATATCAAGAAGGCTGCTAAGGTGTGTGTGGTAGGTGCTACAGTTGTCAAGGAACTGTTTGGTGATAATGTTGACCCCATAGGTAAGACCATCCGCTTTAAGTCTATCCCCATGCGAATCGTTGGCGTGCTGAAAGCGAAGGGCTATAACTCCTGGGGTATGGATCAGGATAATGTGATTATTGCACCTTATACTACGGTAATGAAACGTATCGCAGCACAGACATGGTTTTCAAGTATCGTCTGCTCGGCTATTACTGAGGATTTGTCGGATGCCGCTATTGAGGAACTGACTCAAATACTGCGCGATAATCATAAACTGAAGGGCGAGGCTGTAGATGACTTTACCATCCGTTCGCAGGCTGAGATGATGGAGACGATGTCTACGACGATGGATATGGTGACGTTGATTCTCGTTGTTGCAGCAGCCTTCTCGTTGTTGGTAGCAGGTATTGGTATTATGAATATCATGCTGGTCAGTGTGACAGAGCGTACTAAGGAGATCGGTCTGCGTATGGCGGTAGGAGCTACGGGAGCTGTTATCTCCCTGCAGTTCCTTATCGAGTCAGTACTCATCAGTGTGACAGGTGGTCTGCTGGGTATCATTGCTGGGTGTAGCGCCAGTGAATTCCTGGTACCGATGTTTGGAATGCCCAGTAGTGTGCCGGCATGGAGTATCTATGTGTCATTCCTTGTGTGTGTCGTTATTGGTGTTGGCTTTGGCTATGTCCCTGCAGTGAAAGCCGCCCGTATGGATCCTATAGAAGCTATCCGTCATGAATAAGTATAATTTCAAAATCTCCATGAACAAGAACATTGCTGCTGCTTGTCATCTCACCTTGTGGGCATATATGTTCTTGTCGCCACTGACATACTGGAGAGGAATGAACATAAACTGGATACACTATTTGATGACCTGCATGCAGCCCCTGCTGCTCATGGTGGTGTTTTACGCTAACTACTTGTATCTGGCTCCGAAATACTTCGTGTCAGGCAAGCACCGCTACGACTTGATTATCAACGTGATAATGATTACGTCGTTAGGCATCTTCTTGCACTATTGGATGAGTCAGGTTAACGCAATCTTTGTGCCCAAGATGAGTTGGCGGAGCGATGACGCGATAGGTACCGTGGCGTATATTCTGCGTGATAGTCTGAATCTGGCCGTCTTCGCAGCAGGTGCTACCGCACTGGCTTTGGCGCGTCGATGGGTCACCACTGATCAGGAACTGCAAAAGGCAGAGGCTGCACGTGTAGAGGCCGAGTTGACTAATCTGCGCAATCAGGTGAACCCGCATTTCCTGCTCAACACCCTGAACAATATCTATGCGCTGACAGCGATTGATTCTGAGAAGGCACAGGAGGCTATTATGCAATTGTCGAAGATGCTCCGCCATATGCTTTACGACTACCAACAACCTGCGGTACCGCTAAGGGATGAGGTGGATTTTACCAGAAACTATGTCAGCTTGATGAAATTACGCCTGCCGCAGTCTGTTGATGTGTCGTTTAACGTCAATTGTTCTTCGTGCAATCTGGAGGTTGCCCCTCTGATATTCATCTCTGTCGTAGAGAATGCCTTTAAGCATGGGGTCAGTCCAACGGAACCAAGTTTTGTACATATCAGTTTCGAGATTGATAAAGAAGCAAAGCGTGTAACCTGTGATATCCGTAACTCTAATTTCCCCAAGACGGCACAGGATAGAAGTGGGCATGGTATAGGACTTCATCAGATGCAGCGTCGCCTGGATCTGTTGTATTCTGGTCGCTATGAATGGAAAAAGGGAGTCACAGAAGATGGGAAAACATATTTTTCGCATATAGTTATTAACACCTAATTTTTATAGAATGAATTTATCTTGTGCTATTATAGATGATGAGCCACTGGCATCTGGCCTGTTGGAGAGTTATGTTAGCAAAACACCTTATCTGGAACTGAGAGGTACCTACAATAGTGCCGTTACAGCGATGCGCGATCTTCGCGACAATCCAGTACAACTATTGTTCCTTGATATCCAGATGCCAGAACTGAGTGGTATCGAGTTCGCAAAGATTCTGCCTCGTGATACGAAAATAATCTTCACTACTGCGTTCTCGCAATATGCTATTGAAGGTTTCCGAGTCAATGCGCTCGATTATCTGTTGAAGCCTATTAGTTATCAGGACTTCCTGAAGTCCACCGACAAGGCACTCGACTGGTTCTCCTCGCAGAGAAAGCAGGAGGCTTTCTTGCGAGACCGCTTCCTTTTCGTGAAGAGCGACTACAAGCTGCAGCGCGTGGATCTGGACGATATCCTTTATATTGAGGGACTCAAAGACTATGTGCGCTTCTATCTGGCCTCTGGCGAGAAGCTCATGTCACTGATGTCGATGAAACGTTTGGAAGACTTTTTGCCTCGTCCCGAGTTTCTGCGTACCCATAGAAGTTATATTGTACATATGCCCAAGGTGCGTGCGGTAGAACGTCTGCGTATTCTCTTAGACGATATGTATATACCTGTCTCAGACAACTATAAGGATGAGGTGACGACTTATCTGGAGCAGCATACATTGGTATAGGGAAGTGATAAGTGAAAAGTGATAAGTGATAAGTGGGTTTGACAAAATCAGAAGAAGAGACTCCCGCCATTGAAAAAAAATAAAAAAAAGACTGTGGCGGTAGCAAATTCTTCACTCTTCACTTTTCACTCTTCACTTTTTTTCGTAACTTTGCGCCCAAAACAAAAACAATACAAGTAATGAAGAAATCAATTAAGTTGTGGCTGCCGGATGCGCTGGCAGTAGTTTTCTTTGCCATAATGGCCTTTGCCTATTTATATCACGCCGATATGGA
>CAZIKA010000186.1:0-3679 GCA_964539705.1 uncultured Prevotella sp.
AGCTTTCATTATCTCTCGCTGCTCGGAGCCTTGTAAAAAATCCCTTTCGACTTTACTCTGTCTCAGAACGACTATCCAGTAATTTTTTCAGAAGGTTGCCAAGGCAACCTTCACAAGAATCTAACGGTTCGTCTCTTATACCCAAGTACCCATAAAGGGCACTCGCTTCTTGTACTACTTCTCTGTCTATGTAAATCTTTCAAAGAACTCTTTTCTTATCGCTCACGGAGGGGTTAACCTCGAAAGCGGATGCAAAGGTACGCACTTTCAACGAAACAAACAAATTTTTCCGCGACTTTTTTCAATAAAAACACAAAAAAAATCGCTCTCTTGACAAACATCAAGAGAAAAACACGATACACCTTTTATATTATATATAGACAAGGGAAGCGTAAAATCTTCATTAACACTTTTTACATATTGGACTTACGAAAACAATTGTACGTATGGACTTTTTTTACTACTTTTGCCGCCGATATTGAACCGATTTCAATTACTAATACAAACATATGGACACTATTGTATTCTTGGGCTTCAGCATCCACGCATGGATAACTTTGGTCACAGTGCTGTCAATGTTCAGTGTGCTACTGCTGACGAAGCTACGTACCGACCTGGTCTTCCTTGGAGCCATCTCAGTCCTCTTCGTGACAGGCGTACTCGACGCCAAGGAAGCCTTCTCTGGCTTCAGTTCCACTTCAGTGGTCATCATCGGCGTACTGTTTATCGTAGTTGCGGGACTTACACATACGGGCGTGCTCCAATGGATTGCCAAACATCTGCTGGGACAGCCCAGCAGCTATCCGAAAGCCATCATCCGTCTGATGCTCCCAGTGGCAGCGCTCAGCTCTTTCCTAAGTAACACCGCTGTGGTAGCCCTCTTCGCGAGCATCGTCAAGATTTGGTCTAAGAAGCTGAACGTCTCACCATCGAAACTGCTGATTCCGCTAAGCTATGCCTCTGGCATGGGTGGCGTATGCACACTGATAGGCACACCACCTAACCTGATTATCTCGGGCCTCTACGCTGAGAAAACCGGGGTGATGATGAACGTGCTTGCCACCACCGTCCCCGGTCTGTTCTGCCTCCTTGTAGGAGTGTTGTCCATCATCGTCCTGAAGAAACTGCTGCCAGACCGCAAGGCACCTGAGACTGCTTTTGAATCGACATCCGACTACACGGTAGAATTGCTTGTTCCTTCAGACAACCCGCATATTGGCAGTACTGTCGGTGAAGTTGGCCTGAACAGTTTTCGCGGCGGGAGCCTGATTGAGATCATACACTACGACGATGTGATTACCCCTGTCCCCGACAACGAGCCCATCATGGGCGGCGACCGACTGATATTCGCAGGACAAGCAGAAGAGATCCTCGACCTGAAGAAGAGCCATGGGCTGGTGAATGCCGACCATCATGTATTCACCATGAGCGAGGTTGATCATAATCGCCAACTGCGCACAGCATACGTCAGTTTCGGCAGCAAACTCATCAACACCACCATCGGAGACTCCGACTTCGAAAAGAAGAACAACCTTACACTCGTGGCCGTAGCCCGTCGGGGGGAACGCATCAACGAGTCCCCACGCAGCGTGATTCTCCAGGCCGGCGACACGCTGCTACTGGAGTGTCCGCCTAAGATGACCATGAACCAGCATGCCCTTGAATCGCAATTGCAGTTTATTGACAACACCAATCTGCCGAACATCGGCAAGAAAACGCTTATCTCGACAGTTATCATGATTCTCATGGTGACGCTGTCTGCCCTCAACATCATTCCACTGATACAGAGTGCCTTCCTTGCTGCCATAGCTATGCTCATCTTCAGATGCTGCAGCGCAGATCAGGCCATGAAGGCCATCAACGGAGAAATACTGATGGTGTTTGCAGGCTCGGTCGTTCTTGGTTTAGCCATACAGAAGACCGGCATCGCTGAGCAACTTGCCCTCGGCATCCTTAATGTCTGCGGCACAAATCCCCTCGTCGTGATGGGTGCAATCTGTCTTGCAGGAACCTTCATTACGGAGTTTATCTCAAACACAGCCGCAGGCGCCATGTTCTTCCCTATCATGTATGAAGCAGCTGAAAACCTGGGGTATGAGCCATACCCCTTCCTCATTGCCCTGATGATTAGCGTCAGTTCCAGCTTTGCCACCCCCATCGGCTCACCGACCCACATGCTGGTATATGGCCCTGGCGGTTACCGCTTCAGCGACTTCATACGTATCGGACTGCCCATGAACTTCATTATCTTTGCCGCCAACATACTGATTGTGAATATCGTTTATCCCCTGACACCACTACACTAAACGTAAGTACAGGATATTGTCGCAGGACTGGTTCGCGAAACAGCGTACCAGTTCTGCATTTATTTATGGCGTATGGATGCAAAAATATGCAGAAAAATTTGGCTGTATGCAGAATAATTCGTACTTTTGCAGCCAAATTTAGAATAAATATACAAAATGAAGACTAAAAAGAACCGGTTAGAGACGCTACGGCTCATTATATCCAGCCAGCATATGGGTAGTCAGGACGAACTGCTTTCCGCACTTCAGAAAGAAGGGTTCCAACTGACACAGGCCACACTGAGTCGCGACCTGAAGCAGCTGAAAGTAGCCAAGGCCTCGACGCTGAACGGCAATTATGTGTACGTCTTGCCCAACGACACGATGTACAAGCGCGTGTCGACCCCCGGCAACATCCGCGAGATGATGCAGTCATCCGGTTTCCTAAGCATTAACTTCTCCGGTAACATGGGAGTCATCAAGACGCGCCCAGGCTATGCCAGTTCGATTGCATGGAACATTGACAACAGTGACATGCCTCAGGTTTTGGGGACGATTGCTGGTGACGACACCATTTTCATTGTCATCAAAGAGGGCTATACCCATCAGGAGATTGTCGATGTGCTAAACGAGATTATCCCAAACATGAAGTAAACACCTATTATGGAAGAAATAGAAGTATTAGTTGCCGGGCCAGAGCACGAGCGCTATGTAGACACCATTCTGGACACCATTGCCGAAGCCGCCAAAGTTCGTGGTACCGGTATTGCCAAGCGAACGCATGAGTACCTGACGAAGAAAATGCAGGAGGCGAAGGCTGTCATTGCCCTGACCAAGGACGGACGCTTTGCCGGTTTCAGCTATATCGAAACATGGGAGAACCAGCAGTATGTGACGACTTCGGGTCTCATTGTCCACCCTGACTTCCGCGGCATGCACATTGCCAAGCGCATCAAGGACATGACATTTACGCTGGCCCGCACCCGCTGGCCGCACGCCAAGATTTTCTCTTTAACCAGCGGCGCTGCCGTGATGGCCATGAACACGGCATTGGGTTACCAGCCTGTGACATTTGCCGACCTCACTGAGGACGAGGCTTTCTGGAAGGGTTGTGAAGGATGCTGCAATGTAGATGTTCTGCACCGCACTGGCAGAAAGTACTGTATCTGTACGGCCATGCTCTACGACCCGACGGAGCACTTGCCCGCCAAGATACCCGATGAGGTCATTGAACGCATCCACAAGATTGACGGAAAAGCAGAATAAAGGTAAAAAGGTGAAAAAGTAAAAAAATAAAAAGACAAAGATATGGCAAACAAGAAAGTTGTAGTAGCCTTTTCTGGTGGGCTTGACACCAGTTATACAGTCATGAAACTGACCCAGGACGGCTGGGA
>CAZIKA010000187.1:0-3675 GCA_964539705.1 uncultured Prevotella sp.
GCGAAGTTTCGCTCTTCCATTGCGCCATCCCATGACGGCTTTGCGGTTTTTAAAAATCTGGGGCGCAAGTGCGGAGCCTGCGCCCCAGAACAATTAGTTATTTTCGGATTGGGAATTATCCCTTACTTTACTCAGCTGCGACATAAACGTTGTGAACATATACATTCACATCACCCCAGTTTGCATCAGCATCGGGAGCAATACCACAAGCGGTACTGATTGCAGCCTTAGCCGTAGCGTTCAAGCCAACGTATGCTCCAGGATTATTCCAAGCCTTACCAATGTAGTACACATTACCTGTCACCTTCTTGGTTGTTGCATTGTAACTGAGTTTACCAGGAGCTGTTGCATCAGTAGACCATCCTTCGGTAAAGGTCTTTCCACCGTACTTCAAAGAAGTAGCATCAGGAGAATAACCAATCAGATCACTATCGCTACCCTTGAACGTGTAGATAATAACACCCTCACCGTCGAGAATACGGTTGTAATCGAAATGCAGGGCATTCTTGCTGAATGCAGCAGAGCCTACAGAGCAGTCAGCCTTGATTTCAACTTCACCACCAGTTGCTACCTGTCCAACGAAGCGGCCGAATGTACCTGCGTTCGGGTTATATGCCATTGTACCAGGATAGTTTGTGTTGTTTGTAAAGGTCACATTTACCTTTACGGCATTCTTATTAGCGTTTGCGCCTGATGTTACACCATCACCGAAATTCACAACCGCAGTTCCTGCTACCTGACCGATTACACCACCGACCTTGTTCTGAGCGGCAATTGAACCTTCAATAGCAACATTCTGTATATTAATTGCAGAAGTATTAGTGGTCTTTTTTGCCAAACCACCAATGGTGTTAGCAGCTTTGCTGATGGCAACGGTCAGTTTCTTGATGTTAGACACGCTGGCAGAGAGTTCGCCGAACAGAGAAGCGTCAACACCTGCGATGCTTTTTCCATTACCATTGAACTCTTGGCTCATGTCAGGACTTGTCCAACCCTTCAGACCGGTGATCTCAGTCATCAGGGCAGCCTTGCCAGTGAGACTTCCTGCACCAGCCAGCTGAGCAGCGGTATAAACAGGAACATATCCATTGAGATCGCCTGAAGCGAGTGCAGATCCAAATGCTGTTGCAACAGCAGCGTCACCAGAAGTTGCTGTTCCGTCAAAAGAAGAAGTGTAGGTTGCGTTTACAAACTTATTAGTAGCATCTACAGTCACATCCTTGATAGCAGAAGTACCCTTAGAAGTTACAGTCACAGTTGTAGCAGAAGTTTCATCTGCACCACCAGTGTACTTCAGAGCAGAGATGATACCATTGTTCAGGTTGAGGCTGGTAGTTCCGTTGATGTTCAGAGTAGGAATAGTTGTACCCTTAGCGTCAATTGTAACAACACCAGTAGCGGTTGTGAATGCTGCATCGTTTGCTACTGTGATTGTCTCACCTGTTGGAGCAGGACCAACGACCAGTGCACCCTTTGTGGTTGAAATCGCTCCACCTGTAGCAATCTCACCGCCAGTAATAGTCACTGTAGCGTTCTGTGTAGCAGTAACAGTTTTTACCTCACCTCCTGAGATATTTACAGCACTTGTACCTGTTGCAGAAGTGGTTGTAACACTACCTGAAATTATATTTACTGTAGCATTTGAACCAGCATTGAGTCGACTAATCGTTGATGCACCAACACCTTCAATATTAATTGTGTTACCCTCTGCGGTATTCAACAATCGATTGATTGTGCCTTTCACGAATTTCACGTCACCAGCCTGAACATCGATTTCCTTACCACTCATCTTAAATGACTCGGTAGTTGTTGTACCCAATGTCAAGCCACCTGTCTTAACAACATCAATTGCGACTTTATCAGCACTAACGGCTGGAAGAGCAGTATAGTCACCTGTCAACAGAGTCTTAGCAGTTGTATTAATCTGGATTGCCTCAGAAAGAGCTTTGAACTCATTGAAGTTGAAGGTTACGGTATAGTCAGCGTTGTTAGCACCAGCGACATCCTTGATGATCAGCTGATGAGCAGTCAGATCCGTTGTTCCCATAATGTTAACAGTCATATTGTTCTTCAACTGTGGGATATAAACGGTCCACTGTGACTCAGCACCAGCAAGAGTTGTCAAAGGCTCCGAACCTACGGCTTCGTCAATGGTAATCTCAACAGCGGCGTTCTCGTTGTTCTCGTCTGCCATTAACTGAGTCAATGCCTCAGTATTCTTAATATTGTCACGCTTAACCTGTAATAAAGTCTCTATGGTAAGTGCGTCATCGTCCATACCAAATTTCTCAGTACGGTTAATCTCTTTGTCACCAATGCAACCAATATACTTCCAGTTAGCTGCACCATCTGTTATATCGTCAGCATCTAACGTACTGTATTCAAAAACAATCACACTTCCAGTATAGTTTGCGGGGGCAATGGGGAAGAACACACAGTTAGTGTAGTCCTTCATGTCTTCAGGATCAACAGTCACAGTAATTGCATTGGTTGCAGTTCCATTATTAACAACAGCTTCGTCACAAGGTTGCAGACCACCAACAGTAGTAGAAGCAGTAATATCCTTGTCAAGTACAGCCTCAAACCAACCGTTAAGTTTAGGAGCACCTGTTTCCGTAGCGATTGTTGAGAAATTGTCTGTAAGATTCGTTCCGTCAGCTGTTACCGTTGTAGCCTCCTTAGCAAAATTCACATCTTCGATATCATTGTCACCAATAAACTTAAGAGCACGAGCACGAACACGCTTTACATTAGCACCTTTACCATTCTTAAAGGTCACCTTAGCACGAGCAACAAGTGTATACATCGTAGCTTTCAGTTGGGGTTTAGCACCAGATTTATCAATTTCTGTTACCTTACCCAACATAGGCAGGATTGACTGATAGCCTGTTGTAGCTCCCTCATTCTCTTTATAGTTGTAGGTATCTTTCACTTTTAGCAGAGCGATGTTCTTGCCATCCTTCCAGCCGGCATAAGACATATTCGCTGCATCTACACCATAAAGGACATACTGGGCATCAAATGCGCTAAGATCTTCAGTACCATTATACACGAATTTACCTGACGATCCTTCTGATGTTGCATAATCAAAGTTGTAGTACTCTTGCATTTTGCCATCATAGGTGCGAAGGACATCACCTGTCTCCCATTGAGTGCTTAATGACGCGGTCTTGAATGAACGCATTTGACCGTCATCACCATCGACAACCTCCAGTACAGCCTTTCCAGTCAGGTCGACCTTGTCAGCTGTGCCGAAATCATCACTGTTACAACTTGCCAGAGCCAAAAGCCCCAGAGCTGCTGGTAATAATTTAAAAACGTTTTTCATAATTACTTTTCTAGAATTTAACATATAAGCTATTAAAAAATAAATTTAGTCGCCGTCATAAATACCGTCAGCATTAGTCTCGGTCTGGCTAGCTGAGAGCAAAGCGACTTTCGCATCAAGCTCCACAACCTCCTGGCTGGGAGCCACATAAAATTTCAAATCTTTCTTGTCCATAATCTTTTGTTAAAAGTTTAATTTGTTAATAAAATATTGAATAAAATCTTGTTCTCGCAAGGGCACACAAAGGTGCTGGCCGACACTCCCCTTGCCGGTCATTCATTCGCCATTTTAAAAACAGCCAAAATTATGGATACAAAAAAAGACGTGGGAGTAATGTTCCTCTCCGT
>CAZIKA010000188.1:0-3636 GCA_964539705.1 uncultured Prevotella sp.
TAAAGATTAAACATTAAAGATTAAACATTAAAGATTAAACATTAAAGATTAAACAAACGTCAAATAATAAACATTAGACGCTTTACAAGATAGATATATGAAGAAGATTGCATTGATTTGTGCTGCCGTTGCAGCTGTAGTTCTGCTGAGCAGCGCCAATAAAAAGGACGACAAGGTTATGGTTAAGGAGAATGGTGCCTATGTCATCAACACCACCGAACTGGGTAAGCAGGTCGATGGATATGTAGGTCCCACTCCCCTGAAGGTATATATCCGTAAGAACAAGATTGAGAAGATTGAGTTCCTTCCCAATCAGGAGACTCCCAAGTACTGGAAAGCCGCTGCCAAACACCTGCTGAACAAATGGGACGGCATGAAGGTGTCAGAAGCCAAGACCGCCGAGGTTGACGGACGTACCGGTGCCACCTTCTCCAGCGATGCTGTGAAGAAAAACGTAAAGCTCGCCCTCGAGTACTACGAGAAGAACAAGTAATTAATGAAAAATTAATGGGCAATTCGTGATAATTCGTGTCTTCTTTAACATATAATTACCATTAATTACCCATATAATTAATCATTAATGTTTTCTTTCATGTAAATCTTTGCGTATTCCACATAATGAGCCGCATTATCCGTCTGTCCAGGACGTGTAGGCTTCAGATACTTAGCAGGAACACCACCCCATATCTCGTGGGGTGGTATTTTTGTATTCTGTAGCACCAATGCCCCAGCAGCCACGATAGCCCCCTCGCCTATCTCGCATCCATCCAGCAACGTAGAGCCCATGCCAATCAGAGCTCCATCGTGAATGGTACAGGCATGAACGGTGACGTTATGCCCTATCGTCACATCGCTGCCAATATGTGTAGGACCCGTATCGTGGGTCACGTGTACACAACTGCCATCCTGCACGTTGGTACGGTCACCTATCGTGATAGGAGCCACATCGCCCCTCACCACAGCGTTGAACCACACAGAGCACTCGTCGCCCATCGTCACATCGCCCACTATCGTGGCGTTCTCGCTGAAATAGCAGTCCTTTCCCCACTTGGGAGAAAGACCCTTATAAGATTTGATTAATGCCATAGGTTTCTTCTCATCTTCTTTATTCTTACTTCATCACAACCTTTTTACCATTGATGATAAAGAGGCCTTTTCGAGTCTTGTTCACCTTCTGACCGTTGAGGTTGTAGATAACTTGAGGCGTCTTGACGGTCTTGACGGCTTCCACGCCCAGCTCTATTGGATCAGGAACTTCGGGCACCACGACCTGATAGGAAGCCAGGGGTAGACAACCTTTATCCTCCTCATCAATAAACTCACCATTTGTCCTATATACTACAACGAACTTATAAGTGCCATCCCTCTCCAACGGTATCTCCACCTGCATCTCTTGACTCTGTTTGGCTGTCAGCATCACTGGCACTGCCTTTAGCAAATCATAGTCAAAGTAATCAGCGTTGACTGGTTTGACGAGTGAATAGATGCAGAGGTCATCATTGTAGGTATTGGTACTATCGTTCGTAACGGTGAACGATACGACAGCCACGTTATCATTGATCTTGCCATCAATGGCGTTCTGCACCTTTCCGTTGCTAAAGCTCAATGCGTAGCTGTCGGCTTCTGTGATGGTAACTGTAGTAGTGGCAAACTCGGGATAAGTCTCCACCCATTCTTGCGCTTCTTCATGATAGATCCAGGATCTCTGTGCAATGCTGATGGTGTTCTTCCCCGCTTCTTTCGGCCAGTAGTCCATCTCTATTGTCTTCGTCTCACCAGCTTCCACCTCAAAGACTTGTCCGCCTTTAATTTCGCCGTTGACCAGCAAGAATAGCTGATTGGCATAATAGGTGCCTTTGTTCTCTATGGTTGTCTTTACGGTAAGCCTACTCCCCACACTCATATTGCCTGTTGTGCTGATAGTAAAGTTCACGTCTTCAAAAGGAGTCTGGAGCCTCATCGTGTCACCGCTGATTATTGCCGTCAGGTTATACTTATCGGAGCCTTCGTTCTTAAGCCACGTGGTGGATCCTTTCTCACGACTGATATTGGTAATGAGATAGGTACCGTCTGGCAGCGAGGGGATTTTACATTCAAACAGAGCGTCTGCAATGCCATAATAATCTTCAAGCTCTTCCTCATACATAAGTTCTGAATATACCAACTCATTTCGAGTATTATAGACACCTGTACCCATTTCGAACCTAACAGTACCCCCAGTGTAATTATAAGAATCGCTAACATAGCTGATGGGGAATACGCCATTAGTTTTTAGCACTGTGGTCTGCGAGGTAAAGATATTATCGGTGGTCATCTTTTTCTCAAGGTTAGACACCTCACCCGTATTGGGCTGCATACCAATAACAGCTTCCTGGTCAAAACTGAAGCCGCCTTTACTGGCGTAAGGATTAAGTATCGACAATAGGAAATAACCATTAGAGTAACCGCCCCATCCCCAGTTCACATGGTAGAGTCCGTCCTTGTCATAGCCGTCAACAACGAAGGCATGAGCACCATGAGAAGAATTACCGGAATATGCCACTGGCCGTCTCTCTACCAGCTCATTGTAGATGATGGCATCCCATTCCCCGGCACTATAATTGTCGGGTTTCACATAACGAGTGGCATCATCAAAATCAAAATAAGCCTTTAGCGCATCAGCTATTAGGGAAGTATATGAACCACTAAAATCTATATCATAATCCATCTCTAACGCAACACCGCAGAGGAGCATCAGGTTGGCTATGGCATTCTTTTCTGCTTCTGTCTCGTTGCCGGTATAGTTGTTGAGGATATGGTCCCAGTCAATAGTTGTGGGCGGTAAGGAATCCATTAGGATGCCTTTCGTCTCTGTGGTGTACGACGGTATAGTATCTGTGGTCTTTGCTGGGTACTTATAGTAAGCCAGAATCTGTGCCATTGCTGTAGCCACGCAGCCCGTCAAGCACCTTTCTTTTCCAACCATAGGACACATATTATTATACGGAAATTCTTGGTCCCATGTTGTCTTTATCAGGGGTTTGATAGCCTGATGCTCCACGATGGCTGCTCTGGCAGCTGTGGGATGACTCGCCAGATACTCCAACTGGCTGTCATAGCCTTGCAACCATGCTTTCATATTCGCAGGAATTCTGTTGGCATCAAACGAGCCCTCACCGGCATAGCCCAGGATAGCTGGTGTGCGGTCGTCACCGCTCACCATCACATAGCCATCGTTCTCTCCCACGTTAAACACGTAGTAGTTCTCCTGACTGTTCTGTGCCGCAGCGCGACGCAGCTGCGAGCTCTTGGCTACCAGTCGCATCTGATGCAGTTTGTTAGTACGACTCTTCATGAAGGTCTGAGCCTTCTTCAGCGCCTCCTCTGGCGTTACCTTTCCTGCCATCACCACGATGCTGGCAAACAGGAATAGAATGGATAGAACTTTTCTCATCTTCGCGTCATTTGTTTAATTTGTCGGCAAAGGTACAAAAAAAATTATATACTTCTCTTATTTAAGTTTCGATTATTAACAAAAACCTTCAAAACCCCTTGCTGAGAAAGATACTCTTGTCAGAGTATTAACGCCATTTGTTGCAAGGCTGCTTGTGTGCAAGGGTTTCACCCCCTCCGTCGCAAATGGTGATTTGCTCCCCT
>CAZIKA010000189.1:0-3636 GCA_964539705.1 uncultured Prevotella sp.
AAGAGTTATGACCGTTTTTTACTCATATTTGATGATGACATTACGCTTCTCAAGCGTTTTCGACGTCGGAGTTCCGATAATGGTTATCCTATCGGAGACGTTTTCACTGTCTACACCATTGTCGAGAGCCCAACTCTTCTTACAGGTAGCCGTAAAGGAGCCACCACTTACGATAATGCCCTTATCACCCTTGATAGCCTTGGGTTTTCCTTCGTCATTGGAACCAGTGGTGTTAGCTTCAAGTGTACCACCCTCAAATTGAATGATTTCATCACTATTGATACCCTTGCCACCATCGCCTGTAGAAGTGACTTTCAACACACCTGCTGTCATTAAGAAGAGACTGTCACACTTGATACCAGCAGCAGAAGTGGTGTCAACAACACCTTCAACAGTCTCTATCAGACAACCGCCTTTGGTAGTAATCGTAGTCTCACCTCCTGAGATTGTCACACGTGCATCGCTCTTAATACCACGAGCACCATCAGCCTTTACTGCTATACCCAGCGTGCCGCCGTTAATCGTAAAGCCATCGTTCACCTTGATGCCATTAGAGCCCGTTCCATCCACGCTGACATTGATAGTACCGCTATTGATGATGATATAGTCATCGCTGGCAATACCATTCTTTGCGTTGCCGTTGACGGTAAGAGAGCCAGTACCATCGAAGTAAATCTGTCCCTCGCTGAAGAACGTTCCTTTCTGTGAATAGGTCTGTTCCGCATACGACACACCGTCTGTCAGGACATTAGTAGTGCCATCTGCCAGAGTTACATAAAGGCTCTTGTCGCATTGGTTATTGATAGCAGGACCATCCTGATTGGTGATATTGACACCATTAAGGATGATGCCGTATTTCTTCAGGCTATAGACAAGCAGCGATCCATCGCTGGTAGTACCGCTCAGTGTGAGCAGTAAGAAACGATTACTGGTAGAGGTTATAGTGACATCAGCACCATTAACGCTACATATTGAGGAAGAATCGCCAGAAAGCACTACCTCGCTGCCGCTCCATGTAATCGAAATGGCAATGGTATCAGATATCGCCACTTGCGAATCGTCATCACCATCGTCAGGTATCGTGATGTAATCATCGACGCTCTTGGTATCATCATCACCACAAGAGACGGTCAGCCCTAAGGTAAGTCCTGCAAGCAATACAGGGAAAAGATATTTTTTCATAATCGTTGGTTTTTAAAACTTAAACTTATAGCCCACTCCCAAATAGTGCATATCGGGGTTATCTTCATCGTCGTCCACATTTCGCATATCCTGGAAACGATAGAACAGACCCAATGAGTGCTGCTTATTGATTTTCACATCCGTACCAATCGTATAGCGTACCTTTTCAATAGCCATACTATGATAGAACTCCACATTGGCATAAGGCGTCAAGAGAGCACGCTTCTGATCCCACTCCACCTGCAAACGGCTACGCAGCTGGTGCTTACCCTTAGCATCCCTGACATAATCAGCATCGAGGGTCTTGGTATGCAACGTCTCATCGATCTTCCATCTGTCTACCGCTTGCTCAGGACGATAAGTATACTGCCAGCGTTCACGAAGTGACAGGCGCAGATTGCTCCACACCTTATAGTCACCACTCAGCGACGCATGGAAGCGATGACGAGCACCCCAATAGCTGGGACGCCACTTGGTCTTTGATGAACCTTGAGTGATTTTCTCACGGTAATTGGTGTTCAGGAAAGAATAGCCGGCATCAAGTTTCAAGCGTTTGGTAAGTTTATAGTCAGCATTGACGCCTACGCTCCAACGTTCAAAAGTCTTGAAGTTGTTACGGCTACGGAAGTCTGCTTCCAAACCTACGCCCAACTGGCGGTTAATCTTTTTCTCTGCTTCCAGGCCTACCAGCATTCCACCTTCACTCTGAGCATGAAGGGGAACAAGGGTCATCACTGCCAGAAAGGCAGAAAGGATTATACGTTTCTCCATTGCGATTTTCTTACGGTATATTGCGCATCGATATCACCAGAGCCTTTTCCATCATAAGTAACACGCAGCACCACAGAGTCTTTCAGGAAATCAATGCCTCCCACTTCTACCTTCAGAATCTTCAAGCCTGTACGCTGTTCCAAATCAGCGATGAGTTCTTCACGCTTCTCTGGCTTAGCCAGCTCTGGACGGTCATACTGAATCAGTTTCGTATTCTGCACCTTTAGCGTTCTCTCGCAGAGGGCAATCGATGCCAAAACGATGAGGTCTATAACCAATAGTTTTCCGTATTCTGCAACATAATTGGGATTGTCGTTCTCAATATCTACCATTGCATGAACAACCGAGAGACATACTATAATAAAGAGGTAGGTCATCTCACGAACAGGCATGGTATCCGTACGATAACGCATGATGCTGAAAATACCAAAGAGTCCCAAGCCAACACCCATCGTGGCCTTGCCTCTATCCATACCCATCATAAAGTACACGAGGAAGAATATGGCCACAGAAATCAGGAGGAAGGTAAAGTAAAAATCCCTTCTGTGGCTCTTCTTGTAATAGAGTTTGTTTACAATTACCCAGTTTACGCCAAAGCAGATGAAGAATCTCACTAGCGCATTGATGAAATCATTTGTGAATAAGTCTTGAATAAATTCCATAGTTTTATTGTTGTTTTTATATGTTCACGATTTTCTCTACGTCCCTCAGTTTCTGTTTAAATCTGTTGACGAGCAGGTTATCATTGGTCAACGCAGCACCCATACAATATTTGCTGAATCCATGCGGATGGATATGCAGCGTCCTGAGCATCTCCAACACAGGGGAGAACACCAACCCATCACGCTTCAATTCGATAATGACAAGGGGACCCATATCACGATCGGTATCTGTCTGCACATTATGAAACTGAAGACTGGTATCGATAGTAAGCCTTTCCGTCTTGGCCTTATTAACCAGCGTGATACGACGGAAGTAATTATGCATGTGGGGAATCAGCGTGTCAACATCATATTTCAACGTGCGAGCCAGGAACTCACGCTTCTCCGTATCGCCGAGATCCATATCACCCACCTCAATACGTTTCTTCTTCGTACGTCCATGATTATTCTTGGTCTTCACCTCCATAAACTGCAGATGACTGCTGACATAGGTACGGAAGCGAATTTTCTGTCTATTGGTATGGCCATGCTGATGCTCCATATACATCTCGTAGTCGCGCGTATCAAAATAGGTGGTATCGTAGAGCATATTACGCTCGCCGTCAATCTCCTGCGCATAATAGTCACCTTGAGCCATCTTAAGCAAACGATAAAGCTGAGGAAGATTCGTCACAAACTTAGTGTCTGTGCGATTCATCAATTTAACGCTGCTCATCTCGGCAAGGGTAATTGGCGCAAAAGATTTCAATAATTCATCCATAAAAAGGTTTTCGGTTATTGATTTGGTGGCAAAATTACACATTTCCCTGAAACTGAACAAATATTTTCAACAAAAACATCTTTTTTATAAGCAAAGAGATTTTGAAATTATTAAAGGATGTTAACTATGGAAAGTTTCCAGCGAAATATTTTTGTAATTCAGGAAAAAGTAATACCTTTGCACCCGCTAAACAGCCAAGAGACCAAAAGGTGCGTTAGTTCAGTAGGTTAGAATGCCTGCCTGTCACGCAGGAGGTCACGA
>CAZIKA010000190.1:0-3625 GCA_964539705.1 uncultured Prevotella sp.
AAGAGAAGAAAAAAGCTCCTTCTCCTTGCGGAAAGGGAGCTTTATACGGTCAATGATATCGTTAAGCCTCATACTTGCGGAATACCACACAAGCGTTGTGACCGCCGAAGCCGAACGTGTTGCTCAGACCTGCACGAACGGTGCGCTTCTGTGCCTTGTTGAAGGTGAAGTTGAGGTTGTAGTCAATCTCAGGATCTTCGTCGCCCTCCTCGTGGTTGATGGTGGGAGGCACAATGTCGTTCTGGATAGCCAGAATAGTGGCCATTGCCTCAACAGCACCAGCAGCACCCAGCAGGTGGCCAGTCATTGACTTGGTTGACGAGATATTGAGCTTGAAGGCGGCATCGCCAAACACTTCCTTGATAGCCTTAGCCTCAGAGATATCACCAACGTGGGTAGAAGTACCGTGAACGTTGATATAGTCGATATCCTCGGGCTTCATGCCAGCATCTTCCAGAGCATTCTGCATCACCAGCTTAGCACCCAGACCCTCAGGATGAGAGGCTGTGATGTGGTGAGCATCAGCGCTCATACCAGCACCTACCATCTCAGCGTAGATCTTAGCACCACGAGCCTTAGCGTGCTCCAGCTCCTCAAGGATCAAGCAGCCAGCACCCTCAGCCATGATGAAGCCATCGCGGCTAGCACTGAAAGGACGGCTTGCCTTCTCAGGCTCATCGTTACGAGTACTCAGGGCGTGCATAGCGTTGAAACCGCCTACACCGCTCTCGCAGATGGCAGCCTCGGCACCGCCGGCTACAATAGCATTTGCCTTACCCAGACGAATCAGGTTGAAGGCGTCTGCCAGTGCATTGCTTGAAGAAGCACATGCAGAAGAAGTGATATAGTTGGGACCATGGAAGCCGTACATGATAGAAATCTGTCCGGCTGCAATGTCGGCAATCATCTTAGGAATGAAGAACGGATTGAACTTAGGACCGTCAGCACGATGAACACCATAATAGGTGATCTCGTCCTCGAAAGTCTTAATACCACCGATACCTACACCGAATACAACACCGATGCGGTTCTTGTCGATGGTCTCCAAATCCATCTTACTGTCCTCTACAGCCTGCTTGGCAGCAATGAGGGCCAGCTGAGTGTAGCGGTCCATCTTGCGAGCCTCCTTGCGATCGAGGAAGTCGTTTACGTTGAGGTTCTTCACCTCACAAGCAAACTTGGTCTTGAAATTTGTTGTGTCGAAAGATGTGATAGGGGCTGCGCCACTAACTCCTGCAAGGAGGTTCTTCCACATTTCGTCGGGAGTATTTCCCACAGGGGTGACTGCGCCAAGGCCTGTCACAACCACTCTTTTTAATTCCATAAGCTTTGATTAAAGCATAATGGTTGCTTCCATCAAAGAAGCAACCATTATGTTATAAATTAATTTATTTTGCGTTCTCTTCGATATAAGCGATAGCATCAGCAACGGTGCCAATCTTCTCAGCCTTATCGTCAGGAATAGAAATGCCGAACTCCTTCTCAAATTCCATGATGAGCTCAACGGTATCCAGTGAATCTGCACCCAGATCATTGGTGAAACTTGCTTCGGGCTTTACTTCTGCTTCGTCAACACCCAGTTTGTCTACGATAATAGCCTTTACTTTGCTTTCAATTTCTGACATAATTTTTTCTTTTTTTAATGTTAATATTCAATCTTTTTTTATTCGATTCTTTGCAAATCGGGTGCAAAGTAACTCATTTTCTTTCAATTACGCAAACTTTTTATAAAAAAACTGACGTTTGTGTGCACACACAGGGGGTGTTTGTGCAACTTTTTATACGATTTCTTGGTATTTTTTACACTTTATAGATGATTATTCATAACTTTTCGTACCTTTGCAGGCAAATATTTAAGTCTATGGAGAAATATTTTGCTGACCCACTTCGATACGATGGTGGAATGAAGTTTGAGAGATGCGGACGCTCTGGCGTCTTGTTGCCTAAGGTATCGCTAGGATTCTGGCATAACTTTGGTGGCGTGGACTCGTATGAGCGCTCTAGGGAGATTACGCATTATGCCTTTGATCATGGAGTGGTGCATTTCGATTTGGCCAACAACTACGGACCTCCTTACGGTTCTGCCGAGGAGACGATGGGCCGGTTGATGGATGATGACTTTGCGCCTTATCGTGATGAACTGTTCATCTCTACGAAAGCCGGTTATGATATGTGGGCAGGCCCTTATGGCAACTGGGGCTCCAGAAAATATCTGATGGCATCGCTTGACCAAAGTCTGAAGCGTATGCATCTGGATTATGTGGATCTCTTCTATAGCCATCGCTATGATCCAGAGACGCCTCTTGAGGAGACCTTGCAGGCTTTGGTTGACATTGTGCGCAGCGGAAAGGCTCTTTATGTCGGCATTTCACGCTGGCCCTTAGAAGCCACAAAATTTGCTGAGCAATATCTGCGCGAGCGTGATGTACCATTATTAATATATCAGGGACGTCTGAATATGCTCGACCGTGCACCTCAGGAAGAAGGTATCTTGGACTTCTGCGTAGAGAAAGGTATCGGTTTTATCTCGTTCTCGCCGTTGGCTCAGGGTCTTCTTACAGATCGTTATCTGAACGGTATTCCAAAAGATTCGCGTATGTCGAAAGGCAAATTCCTGAAAGAGAGTATGCTGACCGATGAACTCTTAGCCAAGATTCGTGCTTATAATGAGCAGGCTCAGGGTAGGGGAGAGACATTAGCTGAGATGGCCTTGGCCTGGATTCTGGCTCAGCGTGGTGTCACATCGGTGCTGGTAGGTGCCAGCAGCGCACAACAATTGCAGAAGAATTTGAAGTGTATTAATGCAGAAGGGTTTGAGATTTGAGATTTAAGATTTGAGGTTTGAAAAAGGTATTATTAGTTAATGATGTAGCGGGCTATGGTAAGGTAGGAATGGCTGCCATGTTGCCTATCCTTTCTTATATGGGTATTCCCGCTTTCAATTTGCCTACGGCATTAGTATCTAATACGTTGGACTATGGTGATTTCGCCATGCAGGACACCACAGCCTATATGCGTCAGACACTACCAGTATGGAAGAAGCTGGGTTTTCGTTTTGATGCTATCTGTACGGGATTGATGTTCAGCGAGGAACAATCGCGATTGGTGGCACAGTTCTGTAGAGAACAATCAGAACTGGGTTGTACTATTTTTGTAGATCCGGTAATGGGTGACGGTGGCAAGCTGTATAACGGTATAGGCGAAGAGCAGGTTCGACTGATGCGTGAGATGGTCAGTGTGGCTCATCTGATTTTTCCAAACTATACGGAAGCCTGTCATTTGGCGGGTGTTCCTTTCCAACAGGATGGTATGACGCGCCGCGAAGCTTGCGATTTATTGGATAAGTTGGTAGCCTTAGGTTCGCGTTCGGCTATTATCACCAGTTGCTTCATTGACAATAAGAACCAGGTGTGCGGCTATGATGCGCTCACAGGAAAATATTTCTTCCACGACTACGATGAGATACCTGGTCTCTATCACGGAACGGGCGATATTTTTTCTGCTGTGTTGATAGGTCATCTGATGAAGCAGGAATCTTTATCTGCCAGTACCCGTCAGGCAATGGACGTAGTGCGAGAAATGATATACCGCAACCGCGATGTGGAAGATCGCTGCTGCGGCATAT
>CAZIKA010000191.1:0-3570 GCA_964539705.1 uncultured Prevotella sp.
TTCTTCGAGATTCACGACTCACGCTATATGATCTACTGGTTGGCGCTGACCGAGAAAACACACAAGGACTATTTGGAGCGTCTGGCACGTGAAGAGCAGGAGCGTCAGGCCCTTGAGGCTCGCACCGTCGATAAGGTGCAGCCAGGCGAACAACAGCCTGAGACAGACCATAAGATGGAGACCGACCGCTCCAACACGGGTAACACCAACGACATCTTCTTCCGTGATGCCCGCAACGGTCACTACTTCAGTTACCTGATGCAGACAGACGGTGAGACCGACCTCACCCTTCGTCTGACGTTCTGGGGACAGGACGAATGGCGTACCTGCGAGTTCGATATTATGGTTGACGACCAGTTGCTGTGCAGCGTGAACAACACCCACAAGTGGCGCACCTCGCAGTTCAAGACCGAGGACTACCCCATCCCTGCTAATCTCGTAAAGGGTAAGACCCAAGTGCGCATCAAGTTTGTAGCAAAGCAAGGCAAGCAGGTGGGCGAAATCTACGGTGTACGACTTATCAAACAATGAAAACCAAACACATAGAAGATACAATGAAAAAATCTGTTCTTACATTTCTGATGCTGGTGGGACTCTGCTGTTCCCTCTCTGCACAGGACAGCGACAACACCAACCGCTTGTGGGACAACAAGCCCGCCAAGATATGGCTGGAATCATACCCTATCGGTAACGGTCGACTGGGTGGAATGGTGTATGGTGGTACTATTACCGACGAAATTCAGCTCAACGAAGACACCTTTTGGAGTGGCGGTCCGCATAACAACAACAGCACCACATCACTCAGCAATCTTAACAAGGTGCGCCAACTGATTTTCAACGGTAAGGAGAGCGATGCCGAGACCCTCATCAACCAAACGTTCATTAAGGGTCCCCACGGCATGAAATACCTCACGCTGGGCAGTCTGAAACTAAAGTTCCAAGACATCAACGCCAATGATGTCCAGAACTACGAACGCGAGCTCGATCTGGAGCGTGCCTTGTCTACCGTTACGTTTAAGTGTGGTGGTCATACCTTCCGCAAGACTGCCTTCGCCTCAATGACCGACAGCGTCATCGTGGTACATATCGAGACCGACTCGCTTAACACGTTCACCATCTCCCATACAGTACCTTATACAAAAACCTCTTCAAAGGGAGATGATGGCATCAGTACCACCATCAGCGGTGTTGCCCACGAAGGCATAGAATCTAAGCTCAAAGCCAAGCTCAGATATAAAATTGTATCCGACGGCGAGGTAACCTACGGCAGCGGTGGTTCGGTGACCGTCAAGGACTATACCAAGGCTACCATCTTTATCACGGCAGCTACCAACTACGTCAACTACAAGACCACCAATGGTAAATCAGCAGAAAAGAGCCTAAACTACCTCAACCACGCCCTTCAGTATAGCTATGAGGAACTGCTGAGCCGACATATTGAGGCATACCAGGCACAGTACAACCGTGTAAAGTTGAACCTGCCATCAACAGACAATAGCCAGTTGACCACAGAGAATCGCCTCAATAAGTTCACTGGCAGCAAGGACTGGGGTATGATAGCCCTCTTGTTCAACTACGGTCGCTACCTGCTCATCTCCTCTAGCCAACCTGGCAGCCAACCTGCTAACCTGCAAGGCCTCTGGAACGACAAGCAAGACGCGCCTTGGGACTCGAAATACACTATCAACATCAATGCTGAGATGAACTACTGGCCTTCTGAGGTGTGCAACCTTACAGAGACCAACGAGCCTTTCTTCGGCATGATACGTGACCTAAGCGAGACGGGTGCAAAGACTGCCAAGACGATGTACGGATGCGGTGGATGGGTGGCTCATCATAACACTGACCTCTGGCGCATAGCCGGACCTGTCGACGGTGCTTTCTGGGGAATGTACCCCAATGGTGGTGCCTGGCTCGCCACCCACCTGTGGCAACACTACCTCTATACGGGCGATAAGGATTTCTTGCGCGAGTGGTATCCCGTCATCAAGGGAACGGCCGATTTCTATCTCGACTTCATGGTGCCCCATCCCAATTATAACAACTGGCTGGTCGTCGTTCCTTCCGTCAGTCCTGAGCAAGGACCATCAGGCAAATCAACACCTATCACTGCTGGCTGTACGATGGACAATCAGATTGTGTTCGATGCCCTGTCAAACACGCTGCGAGCAGCCCAGATTTTAGACGAGGACACAGCATACATCTCAAAACTCAAATCTCAAATCTCAAATCTGCCTCCCATGCAGATTGGCAGTAGGAAACAGTTGCAGGAGTGGCTCATCGATGCCGACGGCAGTGAGAAGCAGCACCGTCATATCTCACACCTCTACGGTCTGTTCCCCTCGAATCAGATCTCACCCTATAGCCACAACGAGCTCTTCGCTGCTGCCAAGCAGACGCTGACCGATCGTGGCGATGCTGCCACAGGATGGAGCCTGGGCTGGAAGATCTGCTTCTGGGCACGTATGCTCGACGGCACCCATGCGCTCACCATCCTGAAGAATATGTTGAAGCTACTCCCTTCCGATGATGCTACATCACAATATCCCAACGGGCGTACCTATCCTAACCTCTTCGATGCGCACCCACCCTTCCAGATCGACGGCAACTTCGGTGCTACGGCAGGTATTGCCGAGATGCTGCTTCAGAGCCACGATGGTGCCATTCATCTGTTGCCTGCCCTCCCCACCGCTTGGACGAAGGGCAGTATCAACGGATTGAAGGCACGAGGTGCCTTCGAGGTCGATATGGCGTGGGAGGGTAGCAAGCTAACTTGCGCTACCATTCGTTCTGCCATTGGAGGTACAGCCCGCCTGCGCTCATACGTAGAACTCGAGGGCGAAGGCCTTACCCCTGCCCAAGGCGACTGTCCCAATCCGCTCTACGCGCCTGCTGACATCAAAGAACCGCTGTTGGCTAAGTCGCTTAGTTCGAAGCCTTCGCTCAGCGTAAAAAAGGTGTATGAGTACGACCTTCAGACCGTTGCTGGCGGCACATATCACGTCTATCAGAAGGCCTATATGGAGACAGGCATTAATGAAACCCATAAGCCCTATAAGCCCCATAACACCCACGATCTCAACGGCCATCAGGTAACAACCCCCAAAGCGGGCAGCATCTATATTCGCAACAATAAGAAATTTCTATCCAAATAACACAAACTATTACCAACATGAAGAAATTATTCTCACTGGCTATCATGGCCATCGCCCTGACGCAGGCTCATGCGCAGCAGGACGTAAAGATTGAGTTCATGACCCCGAGTATCGTACACGTAGTAAAGGGGCAGCCCACGAAGTCACTCGTGGTCATTGCTCAACCAGAAAACGTGAAAGTCACGAAGAAAGGCAACGCCACATCAAGCAGCCAGCTTACCGTAAAGCAGGATGCTCAGGGCAACCTCACCTTCCTCACGGCAAAAGGCAAGGTGCTGCTTCGCGAGAAAAGTTGTGATGTAAAGGAAGCCCGCCAGACCTTTACCCTTGACAAAGACGAGGCCATCTACGGACTGGGTACCATCCAGAACGGTAAGATGAATCGTCGCGGCGAGAAGAAGCGCATGGAGCAGTC
>CAZIKA010000192.1:0-3417 GCA_964539705.1 uncultured Prevotella sp.
ACCCATCTGCAGGCTTGTCTATGGGCGCTCAGCGAGATACAATGTAAATATCCTGTAGAGATTATCGGTGTGGATAACGATTCCAAGGATCGTACAGCTGAGATATACGAGAAGTCAGGTATTCCTTATTACACAGAATATCAGCATTCCTGTGGCTATGCCCGTCGTTGCGGTTTGCAACATGCAAAAGGACGATTCTATTTTGATGTAGATAGTGATACGCTCTATCCTCCTCATTATTATGAGGTGATGCTTGAGCATCTGTTGAAGCCTGGAGTTAGTTGTGTATCAGCAACGTGGAGCTATTTCCCCGATGAGAACCACTCGAAGCTGAGTTTAAAGTTATTTGAGATGACTCGTGATCTTTTCCTTTGGGTTCAGCATTTCAAACGTCCTGAACTGTCGGTGCGTGGACTGGTCTTTGCCTACAATGCCGATTATGGTAGGAAGGAACCTTATCGTGTTGATATTATTCGTGGTGAGGATGGCTCTATGGCATTCAACCTGAAGAAATATGGCAAGATAGTCTTTGTGCGTAATCGTCGTTGCCGAGCCATCACAGGTTACGGAACTATTGGTAATCAGTCTATGTGGCATAGTTTCGTGGATCATGTAAAGACGCAGCTGAAAGGTATTACCCGCATCTTCCACAAGACCGATCACTATGAGGATTCTGAGGATAATCTGGTGAAAAAATAATATTTTTGTTATTTGCCTACACTGCCTACACTGAATTTGTAATATACTGTATTTCTGGTCGTTAGCTTTGTGTAAGCAAAATTTTATTAGTGTATGCAAACAATTAAGTGAAAATTTCTGCTGAAAGATTTGGATGTTGATGGGAAAAGCTGTAACTTTGCATCATGATCAACTATGAAAAGATACCAGATTGGTGGGCGGTATGCCCTAATGAAGCTTGTAAATTTGCTGAGATTTGTCTTCGTCAACAAGCCTGCAGACAGATGCCTGAGAGAATCAAGAAGTGGACTTCAATCCTGCCTAATGCTGTGGGGGAGGGCGATTGTGGCTTTTTCCTGAAGTACGAGAAGGTAACGATGGCTAAAGGAATTGGTTCGATTTACAAGAATGTAGAAGACAAATATGCTCGTACGAATATCCGTAAGGCCTTGACGGCATTTCTTGGTAGTAAGGGAACTTACTATCGCTATAAGGACGGCGAACGACTTGTTAGTCCGCAGTTACAACAGGACATTCGCGATATAGTGCATCGCTTTGCACCAAATGCGGAGGTTGCCTTTGATGAGACCTTTGAGGACTACGATTTTACGCAGAATTAAGTAATGGATTTATGATTTGTCCCATACGGTGGGACAACTTGCCCCATAGGGTGGGACTAATTGGCCCATGCCATGGGACAAAAAGGAAATCGGCTATGAAAAAACTATCAATAGTAAGAACAGACAGAAAAGGGAAACTGCATCTGACAGTGAAGCCTGCAGAGTGGCTTCTTGAGCGTATCCAAACGGATATGAAGGTTGGGAATATCAGAAAATTCCGTGAGTATATTGCAGTTCATGGAGATACATACGCAGATGATAAGGGCGCACATATCGAAATGGTTCATCCTTCGGTAGAGATGAAGATGTCGTCGAATGGCAACTTGGAAGTTGTTTCATTCAGTGGACTGATTTGGCTACATGTGGCTGACTTGATGAAGCAGGAGGATATAGAAGCTGTAAAGGAGGCATCGAAAATCCTGCCAACTACCATTGCTGCCTTTATGGGAGCTGATGGAAGGAGTGTGGAAATTCTTGTGCTGGTGGCTCCGAAGGATTCGCTGGCAATGCCTCAGACGGAGCCAGAGATAGATGCTTTCTGTCAGAGAGCCTATGAAGTGGCCTTTGGTGCCTATAGCGGAATTCTTCCGAAACCTATTGAGCGTCAGGCTGCTACGTCAAGAAGTGGTTTCCGTATGACACTCGATGAGGCTCCCTGTTATCATCTCCAGGCAACGCCGCTGATGGTACAGGTTTTTCCCAAAGATGGTAGTGTGTCTAAAGTTGAAGGAGAGTCGGTGGATGCTGAACAACGTGAGGTGGATATGGATCTTTATGCTGTCTATGAGCAGATGTATCAGCGTGCCTGTGAGGAGGCCTATCTTGCTACAGAAAACGTGAAGGCATCAGAGCATTACGAGGCATATATCACAGAGATCTCGCGTAGGCTTTGCGAGATGGGAATGCCAGAAGAAGAGGCTTTCTTGCATTTGCGTAACCATCATGTTTATAAGAATATCTATGATGAGGCTACATTCCGTGCTATCGTGACTGCTGTCTATGTTGAGAATAAACCGAAGTTGAAATCGGAAGGAGAGATGGTCAGCCTGGAGACGCAGAGGTTGATACGTCATCTTACTACACGTTATGTGTTCCGTTATAATACGGTGATGGGCTATACAGAATATCGCCCCAATAATACATGGATTCAAGACTGGGCGCCTTGTGACGAGAATGTTATTAATGGTATGGTTATTGAGGCACGCTTGGCTAATCTTGACGTAAGGGATAAAGATGTTCGTAGGTATGTGCACTCGAATTTTATCCGTCAGAGTAATCCTATTGGCGATTTCCTCTACAAGGTGTCAGACAAATGGGACGGCAAGACGGATCATATCGCGATGCTTGCTCGCTGTGTGCCCTGCGATATTCCCCAGTGGGAGTTATGGTTCAAGAAATGGTTCGTAGCAATGGTGGCACAGTGGATGCTTCCCCAGCAGGAGTATGGCAACTCAGTCGTTCCTTTGTTGATATCACCTCAGGGCGATGGAAAGACAACTTTTTGTAGGATGATTCTGCCTAAAGAGCTTCGCTGGGGATTCCTTGAGAATCTGGATGTCAGTGAGAAGCGTTCAACACTTCAGGCTATGCATAACTTCCTGCTGATTAATCTCGATGAGTTCAATCAGATAAGTCCGAAACTGCAAGAAGGATTTCTGAAGAATGTCATCCAACTGCCCAATGTCAAAATCAAACGTCCTTATGGTAAGCATGTGGAAGAGTTCAAGCGTTATGCCTCGTTTATTGCCACCACCAATGAACTCAACGCGCTGAATGATCCTACGGGTAGCCGCAGGTTTATCTGTGTTAATCTCACGAATCCTGTTCTTACGGATTATAAACCCAACTACGAAGCACTCTATGGACAGGCCTATAGTCTGATTATCCATAAACAGATAGACTGGTGGTTCAACGCTGATGAGGTGAAGGAGATTATGGTTCACAATGCTCAGTATCAGTCAGTTCCGCCGTCCATTCAGTATTTCCAGGAGTATTATGAGCCGGCAAAGAATGAAGAAGAGGGACAATGGATATCTCCGACAGCAATCTATGATGAACTCCGTCGTGTGGCAGGCTCAGGTTTAAAGGCGAATAGCGTCTCCAGTTTCGGTCGCTATCT
>CAZIKA010000193.1:0-3402 GCA_964539705.1 uncultured Prevotella sp.
ATACCTGTTGGATTCTCAAAGAATTGCCAACTATCGAAATCGAAGGTCTGCTCCTTAGAACCCTTAATTAAGAAGTACAGGTATTGCTGAATGCCCTGGACGGATGTTGTAAGGTCACAGGTCACTTCCTGCCATTCTCCATTAGTAGAATCTATTTTGATACTTCCCACGATCTTGCTGCCCACACGAATATCCAGTGTGGTAGCGGCAGTAGTGCGTACAATGGCTTTAAATGATTGAGCACCAGTCTCGCCAAAGTCTACATTACGCACCCTGAAATTTCCGTTTTTGCTGATATTGGTCACATAGCATTTCTGATAATCACCCTCACAGCGTACGTTACTACACTTGTTGATGGTCTCTGCCTCCTGCAACTCAAATGGGTTTAATGTCTGCAGAGGGTTTACTCCTGTGGTGGTGAACTTAATACTAGGGATAGTGCCGTCTTCGTTGGGAGTGAATTCCTCAATACAGGTAGAGCGTTTATAACCTCCACCGCCGGTGAGCTTTCCATTGTGGTAGAACAGATAATGATGTCCTTTGAACTCCACGCTACCACCATGAATAGTAAAACTATTTTCTGCCTGACCTAAAATCTTTCCCTGATAAGTCCAAGGACCTGTCACCTTGTCGGCTGTGGAGTAGGCCCAATGTTCAGGTACACCACCAGCGGCATACTCCAGATAATACTTCCCGTTGCGTTTGTATATCCATGAGGCTTCTTCGAAGTTTGTCTTAGGATTGTTGTTGTCATCATACCCTTTAAAAGGACCAAAGGCATTCTCATCTTTGGTTTTAACCTCAATCTCGCCACCAGTGATTGATGTCATCTTTTTGGTTAGTTTGGCATACCACAGCATATTGTTACCATAGAAGAGATAAGCTTGTCCGTTATCGTCAATAATCACGGATGGGTCAATCTTGAACCAGCCCTTTACTAACGGTTTCTTGATAGGGTCGGTATAGGGACCTGCAGGATTGTCGGCTACAGCAACACCGATGCCAGGGTAGGCTTCTCCCTTAATGGTGGCGGTGCAGTACCAGTACCACTTGCCATCGCGCTCAACGCACTGGCTGGCCCAACAGTCGTTATCCTGCTTAGCCCATGAAGAAAAAGTTGCAGAAGTGATAGGGGTGCCGCGATAGGTCCAGTTCACCATGTCAACGGTACTATAGAGTAGCCAGTCTTTCATGGTGAAGTAACCATTCTCTGTCACATCTTCATCGTGGTCGACGAAAAGATAGAGCGTATCACCGTGTACGTAGGGTGCAGGATCAGGCGTATAGCGGTCGTAAATGATAGGGTTCTGTGCCCATGTGCAGAGTACGTTCAGACTAATCAAACATGTCAGTGCAAAACTTCTGATGTGGCAGTTGTTTGTCATTTTGGTTGCATTTTTAGTTATTTTGGTGGCAAAATTACAATAAATAATTGAAAAACCTCTCTCTTTTTGTTTCAAATCATTTTGAAATAGAACAAAATATGGCGCGTAATCACTACGCGCCATATTTTACAACCATAATTACTATTATACTTACATTACTAACTAAAACACCTAAATGTAATCATTCTGTTTAGTTATGAGAACTAATTCTGGTGCAAAGGTACAAATAAATGAAACATTTCCATGGCGGGAAATGTTTCATGGTTATGCGGAAAAATATCAGACAAGTCTTTTTCTCGTATTTCTTTATTTTTCTTCATTTTATCAGAAGCTTTTTGCCATTCCTGATATATATTCCTTTCCTCAATTGACAATCGTTTTTAATTCTAAATCCACTTAAATCATATAATGCGTCTGTTTGTGGTTGAAGGTAGTCTAATTCCTTGATACCTGTGGCTACATAGCTATTGGCTGTAAGCGAAAGTTGTCCTATAATGCAGTCGCTCCACTCTGAGTCGGCAGAATAGATGGCGATGACATAGTCGCCTTGCTCTGTGATATCGAACTCAAAGGTTTGTTGGGCAGGACTACTGAAGTTATTGGAGGCCACATTACCAATGTTGATGTTTGGTGTATAAGTCTGACTAACGATGGTGGTACCGGCTGTACGCTTCTCAATTCTTATGCCTACGGAACCAAAATTCTCCATATTCCAATTGCATATTTTGTATTTCAGAGTGTAGTGACCAGGGGCTAAACTCAGTGTGGAACCTCCATCGCTGAGCCCGTATTTTGCCCAACCCTGATTAGCCTTTCCATTGATATTGCGGAAGTAGAGACCGTAATTGAATCCTTTGGAGGTTCCTGTGAATTGCAATACGCGACATCCTGAAGAATAGCCACTGCTATAGCCTACGCGACGTTCGCTGCTATCGTAGGTAGTCCATCCTGCAGGTAGGGAATTTGCCTCTTTGAAATCCGATGATACGGTAAGTGTCGTGGGTGCCTGTAGCGTTACTTCTACGGAGGCTGTGCTTGTCTCACCGTCATTGTCAGTTGCTACGACTTTGAGCGTGTGTTTGGCAGCCTTAGCTCCCGTTAATGTAGCTTTGTAGGGCTTGCTGGTGCAGGTAGCGAGAAGTGTAGTGCCATCGTAGAACTCAACCTTCTCTACAGTTCCATTAGGGTCGTCGGCTGTTGCAGTGATGGTGATATCAGGGAATGCCGCTTCTCCCTTTGGAGCAAAACTGATGTATTTACCACCAGTAGCAGGAGCTGTGATTTTTACATTGGGTGATGTCTTGTTGAGCGAGAAACGTTTACAGAAGTTCCATATCTCCTTACCCGTATATACCTGTTTCTCCTTGCAAATCCAGTGGCCTTTGTCGGCCAATTCCAGTAACTTGACTTCGACACCGTCGTTACCAGGACCCCAAGTGTGCATCTTGGCCCCACTGAAACCATTATAGCTGTTGACGGTCTTAGCTGTAGTGGGGCATCCGTTGTGTTTAATCCATACGTTGAGTGCAGGCTGTGCACCGCTGAAGGCGCAGGTACCGTCACCCGTACCGTGGATATGTAAGATGGGGATGGCACGTACGTTGGCGTTGGCTGTCGCACCTCCCATAGGATAACCACTGCAAGGACAGAACGCTGCAATCAGGTCGGGAATCTTGTTCATGGCATGATAAGTGAGCATACCGCCCATAGAGAAACCACCAAGATAGACACGGTTGCGGTCAATCTTATGTTGTGTGACCATCTTTTCGATGATAGCTTTGATGAAGTTGATATCGCGATCGCCAGAGGTATCCCATGATTTGTCGATGCCATTAGGGAAAACACATACGAATTTTGCGGTGTCGCAAACAGCCTCCATGCTCACGTTGTCATTTTTGAATTCGCTGTTCTGCATCCAGTTAGCATCCTGATTGTAGCCGTGACAGAAGATGAGAAGAGGACGGTTCGCACCAAGGTTCTTTGGCACTATGACGTTGTACGAACGACTAGTGCCGTT
>CAZIKA010000194.1:0-3289 GCA_964539705.1 uncultured Prevotella sp.
GGATACACGTATCCTCGCAGCACACTACGGAGAGTATATACTACACCCCGTGGAGTTACCCATGCATTTGTTCTTGTCCAGTATTCGATTGTGGTAGTTTCGAAGTACAAAAACAAAGCGTCAGTAACGCCTTCTAATATGTAGTGCTCCACCCATCGGCTCCACACATCTCAATGTGCCTCATAGCCGCAATAGGCAGATGCAGTTGCAAAGATACGAATAAGTGAGGACAATACAAAACAAAAATGACATTTTTTTGTTTTTATTGTCGAACGAGAGTATCTTCGGCAAAGCCAAGATTACAAAATAGTTTTGAAACGAGCAAAAAAACTTGTGCAATTATTTTACATCGACTTCCGAATACAACTATTCTTGGAAAGAAATTTTGGGTTCTACACCAAATCCGCCAAACACTCACCCCAATCTCTTAAAATGCCTATGTATAAAGGGGAAGAGAAGGGGTGGGTGTTGCATCAACACTCCCCCCAACACTCCCCCTTAGACCCACCCCAACACTCACCCCTCAGGCTTTGGCGAGTCTGAGGGGCACCACGCAATAATAAGTCTCGAGACTTCAATCTAGGGGTGGGTGTTGGGAGGAGTCTTGGGGTTACTGCTGGGGGGAGTGTTGGGGGGAGTGTTTGAAACGAAGATTCCTTGTATTTATCGGGGTATCAGAAAATTTTGGGGTGGGTGTTGTGAAAAATGAAATAATGATGAAAAAAGTGATGACGGAGCAGGCAGATCGAAGGGGAGGAACTGCCTAATCGAGGGCGACGAACCGGCAGTTCGTCGCCCTCGATTGGCAAGCTCGTCACTTTCAATCCGTAAGCACGTCACTTAGCCTCCATAAGTATGCCACTTAGAACCCTTAAGCATAAGAGATAATTTCTTAAGTAGCCTTAATAGATGTTGTATTTCTTGCTGATTAGAAAGAAAAGCACTAACTTTGCAGAAAGAATTACATAAAGAAAAGATGAGAAACATTTTTTTGATAGGTATTGCACTCATTGCTTTGCTTGCCGTAACGGCCTGTGGCAACTCGCGTAGGGACGAAATAGAACAGAGACGGGAGGCACTGAGACACAAACAGGACTCGAGCTTGCAGGCTGCCCAGCAGGAACTGGCTCAGGTGGATTCTACATTGGAAATCACCAAAGCAAAATATGCACGGATGAAGGCAGAAGTGGATCAGAAGCGTGCAGAGCTGAGGGCTACGGAAGAGGAGCTGATGACGCTGAACCTGCTACGCGTGAAGCGTGACTCGCTGCAAGTGCAATGGGACTTATTGGGGGCAAAAATCAAGTACATCCGCAAGAAACAAAAAGAAATGGAGTGAAATTTGGCTATTTCACGAGAAATGCGTAATTTTGCACCCGAATTATGGACAAATTTGAAAAGACAAACGCAGAATTCGAGGCTGCCATAGCCGAGTGTCGCGACATCTTCTCCAAGAAGCTGCACGACTACAGGGCTTCGTGGCGCATCCTGCGTCCGGCATCACTGACCGACCAGCTGTTTATCAAGGCAAAGCGTATCCGTTCGCTGGAGATTAAGCAGGAGTCGCTGGTTGGCGAAGGCATCCGACCTGAGTTCGTAGCCCTGATCAACTACGGTATCGTAGGGCTGATACAACTGGAGAAGGGCTTTGCCGACACGGTGGATATGGACAACGAGGGCGCTATGGCACTCTACGACCACTATGCCCACGAGGCACTGGAACTGATGAAGCGCAAGAACCACGACTACGACGAAGCGTGGCGAGGCATGCGCGTGAGCAGCTATACCGACCTGATTCTCACCAAGATAGAACGTATCAAGGAGATAGAGAACCTGAGCGGCAAGACCCTTGTGAGCGAGGGCATTGACGCCAACTATATGGACATCATCAACTACGCAGTCTTCGGACTGATTAAGTTGGGAGAATGAAAAAGGCGATAGTCAACCTGTGCAGGCTGCTGCTGGCGGTGGTCTTTATCCTTTCAGGATTCGTCAAGGCCGTTGACCCGCTAGGCACGCTGTATAAACTGCAGGACTATCTGCAAGCCATGCATCTGGGCGGCTGGCTACCCGACTTGGCTCTACTGGGCTTCGCCATAGGACTGGCAGCGCTGGAATTCTGCTTAGGCATCTTCCTACTGTTTGCCATCAGGCGCAGGCTCACCTCCAGGATAATAGTGGTTATCCTGGCTATCATGACACCACTGACACTATGGCTGGCACTGGCCGACCCCATCAGCGACTGCGGATGCTTTGGAGATGCACTGGTACTGACCAACTGGCAGACGTTTTGGAAGAACGTCATCCTGCTCGTTGCTGCACTGGTGGTAACGAAATGGCCTCTGCAGATGTTTCGCTTCGTCAGCAAGTCGAACCAATGGATTGTTATCAACTATTCGGCGCTGTTTATCCTGATTATATCAGGGTGGAGCCTGTACGACAGACCACAGTTCGATTTCCGTCCCTATCATATTGGTACAGACCTCAGAGGCGGATGGATGCAGATGATGGAAGGCAACGAATCGCCCTATGCCGACCTGTTTTTGGAACAGACCGACGACGGCGAAGACATCACCGAACAGGTGCTGAGCAACAAGGGTTATACCTTCCTGCTCGTAGCACCCTGGCTGGAGAAGGCCGACGACTCGCAGCTAGATCTGATCAATCAGATTTACGAGTATGCTCAGGAGTATGGCTACAGATTCTACGGACTGACTTCCAGCGGAACAGAGGGAATAGAGCGATGGCGAGAAATGACGGGAGCGGAATATCCCTTCTGTCAGACCGACGGCACAGTGCTGAAGACCATCATCAGAAGCAACCCAGGACTGCTGTTGCTGAAGGACGGAGTCATCATCCAGAAATGGAGCCACAACAGGCTACCCGACGAATACGACTTGTCGGAACCACTGGAGCAGTTGGAGATAGGCCACCTGTCGGTCGACGCGATGCCCCAGCGCATTGCGGAAATCACACTCTGGTTCGTACTGCCACTAGTGTTGCTCACCGTTACCGACCGACTGTGGATGTGGTCTAAATGGATAAGAACAAGACATAAACGAAAACATAGTAACACTTTTAATAATAAAAAAGGAAAAATGAGAAAGAAAATTGTTGCAGGAAACTGGAAGATGAACATGAATCTCCAGGATGGTATCGCTCTGGCAAAGGAGCTGAATGAGACTTTGAAGGCTGAGAAGCCCAACTGTGGTGTAGTGATCTGCACTCCATTCATCCACCTCGCTTCTATCGCACAGTTCCTCGACCAGAACATCATCGGTCTGGGTGC
>CAZIKA010000195.1:0-3258 GCA_964539705.1 uncultured Prevotella sp.
TACGCGCCGTGATGTTGTCGTTCGAAAGCAGCGGTGTACCTGTAAAGCCAATGCGGTGGGCGGTGGGCAACATGTGCATCAGGTTATCTGCAAAGATGCCGTTCTGCGTGCGGTGCGCCTCGTCGCTCATTACGATGATGTCGTGGTCGGGATAGATGGGGTCTGCTTTCGGGTCATTGAATTTCTGAATAAGCGAGAAGATGAACGACGGGTTACCTTTCAGCTTCGATTTCAAGTCCTCGCCGCTGCTGGCGATGAACTTCTTGGCTTTCACATTGCCCAACAAACCGCAGTTCTCGAACGTATCGCTGATCTGCTTGTTCAGCTCGTCGCGGTCGGTCAGTACAAGGAATGTGGGTGAGCCCTCAAACTTACGGCGAATCTTCTGCGAAAGGAACAACATGGAGTAGCTCTTGCCCGAGCCTTGTGTATGCCAGAACACGCCCAGCTTTCCGTTCAGATACTGGCGGTTGCGGTACATCTCAATGGCTTGATTCACACCCAGATACTGATGGTTGCGAGCCAATATCTTTGCCGTCCGTCCTCCGCTATGGTCATAGAGGATGAAGTTTTCCAACAGGTCGAGGAAGTTCTCTTTCCGGCAGATACCTCTGAGCATTGTCGGCAGTTCGATGTTGCCAGCCTCTTGCTCTGTCAGTCGTTTCCATTCGTGGAAGAACTCCCACTTCGAGTCGATGGTGCCCACACGTGCCTCCAGTCCGTTGCTGAACATGATAAAGGCGTTGTGATAGAACAGTTGCGGAATCGTATCCAAATAATCGCGATAGTTCTTGTTGAAGGCATCCACCACTTCCACGTCGTGGTTCTTCAGTTCCATAAACAGCAAAGGCAGACCATTCACGAAGCCCACGATGTCGGCACGGCGATGATAGAGCGCACCATACACCCACATCTCGCGGACACACAGGAAGTCGTTCTTCTCGGGCGAAGCGAAGTCGATGACCTTGGCGCGAACCTCTTCCGTCTCGCCGTTCGGCTTTACGCGAGTAACTGGCACACCATCCTTGATGTACTGATACTTCTGCTCGTTAATCTGCATCAGCGTCTGACTGCTCATGTGCTCCGTCATGCGTTCCACGCACTCCTGCAACTGCTTGTCCGTCAGCCAAGGATTCAGCACCTTCAATGCCTTGCGGAAGCGACCCGTCTGCAGTACCTCGTGATAAGATGTGCGCCCCAGCGTGCCGTTCGTGCCGAGCACCTCCTTATCGAAGGCATACACACTCGTCCAGCCCAGTTCCTTTTCCAGCAACTCGGCTGCACTCCGCTGTATCAGTTGGTCTTCGCTATAGTCCTTTGCCATAATAGATAAGATTATTTACAACAAATTGATACAATTCCGATTCCTATTGCCGCTAAGACAGAAATGACTGCTATGATGATAGCTATTCTGGACAGCCTTCTGCTTTCCTGCGCTTCCAAAAGATTGGCAGCAAGTACATGATAGGTCTGTTTCTTGTATTCCTCGATGCCCTTTTCCGTGATATAGATAAGCGTCTGTTTAATATTGGGGTCGAAAACCGCTTTTATTAAGCCGATAAACTCCATATCTATGAGCCATTTGTTGACCAAGTTATCAGGTTCCTTTATTCCTTTCAACAACTCAGTCTTATGAATGCTCTTCGTGATATATCCCTCATTAATCCTCACAGCATCATGGCATAGCAGGAATTCTTTCAGGCGGTTTAACGTCCACGCAAAGAAAAGATACTTCGAAGCATTCTCTGTCCGAAGTTCCTTTCTGCTCGTTTTGATGTTGTATATTCTATAAGGTCTTGCCATAAGCCTTAAACTTTAATGTCTCCACTCATCAGCTTCGGGAGCAAGCGGTCGCGGGCCTCGGCGAGGAGGCGGATTTGTGATTGAAGTGTAATATTCCTTTGAAAAAAGTCTAAAGATGTTCTTTCAAAATCATACAACAACATCTCATCAGGGATTAGAATCTTCATTTCTCCAATTCTTATTGGACTCACATTTTGCTGAGCAGCTCCATTCGCCAAATTATTGATTTCTATAAACATATCTCTGCTTCTAAACATACAATATGCATATGATTTATATGCAGATTTAAGCTTTGCAACTCGTTGGTTCAGCAAAAAATTATTACCATTTACAATGCATACCCTGCCAACATTGCCTGTAAGTGAAAGCAGGATGTCACCCTCTTTAAGGATGCAGTGGTTGGGCATCTTTTCAGGAATAGATGCTATTTTACTTACATTTTCACCATCAAATGCGCCATCCTTTACATTTTTGATCGTCACAATTTTATATATACCATCTGATGCAAATTCCGAACTTTTGAAAGCATAACCACTTTGTAATTCTACAATGGTTTTAACTGGCTTCTTCTCCCACCCCTCAGGCACACCATCGACAATCTTGGTGCTTTCGTGGCCGGGGAAGTGGAGGTCAACGAACCATTCCTTATAGAGTCTCTGCGCTGCTTCTTCTAATAGTTTTATCTGCTTCTGATAGTTCTCTATCAAAGAGTCGTAGCGAGAGAGGAACTCTCCGATTCTCTTCTGAATCGTTTTGTCTTGCTCTGCAACAAGTTCTATCTTCTCAAAGTTTGATTTTGAAACATATTCTCGACCTGATGCTGTGCCTAAATTATATGCCTTTATTCCTGGTAAAAAATTCTTTATCAGATAGTAGACATACTCATTGTCATAGTTCCCGTTACAAACGATAGAATTGATGGATTGGTTGGTATAACAATCACAAGGAGCCATCGTCATCTTTGTTCCTATTGTACCTATACATGGAACGCAGATTGCACCTTTGGGAATTAGGCTACTTTCATATTTTTCTGCAGCAAGTTTCGAAAACATTTCCTCTGTCTCGTAAGTGTATTTGCTTTGCTCTGAAATATCAGTAGGCTTAATGAACACCGCATAATCGCCATAATAATTCTTATTGGTGGTAGGCGGAGTCTTACCTGTTACAGTAGTGCCCAAATCACCTATGGTAATTGTTTTCCTCATACCTCGTCCTCCTTTTCCTTAAATTCTGCAATCCATTCACGCAGTTTCTGTTGCAGCAGAGCCTTGTCTGGCAGACAGAGTGCATATTGTTGCGCATAGATGTTGGCATCCTTTGGCAGCGTGAGTTCTACGAGGGCATCGTTCTTGCGCTCACAAAGAAGGATCCCAATGGTGGGCTTTTCAAAATCTTCCTTCACATAGCGGTCATAATAGTTGACATACATCTGCATCTGTCCCAGGTCTTGATGGG
>CAZIKA010000196.1:0-3247 GCA_964539705.1 uncultured Prevotella sp.
TTCATGCCGACCATAAAGCTTACTTGCAACAAGCCTACGCAAACCTGTCTTACCAAACTTTTTTTCTTGAGTTTGGTGCTCGTGAACAGAAGCAGGTAATACGTGATAACCAACTTTCCAGCGGTTCATTGGTCAAAGGTACTAATGCCAAACCTTTCGTACAACTCCATCTCGGCACTAACGGATTCTGGACTGTTCCATTTACCAACGATTGGATACAAATCAATTTTGATGGAGGCTACGGCAGGTATTTGGATAGCGACTATCGTGAAGAGGCCTTTTATCATGGAGACATCGTCAACGGCAAGAACATCAATATGAAATATGCTACAGGCATATATATGCATCAGAAGCACTTATATATCCGTACCAACCCTAAGAAACAATTCTTTGCGATGGTAGGTATGGAACACATGGTACAGTTTGGAGGTACGCTCTACAAATACAACAAATTAGACGGAACCATTCATGAGAAAAACAAACCATCAAATTTAAAGGCATTCTTTGATGTTTTTCTACCTTTTGGTGATAGCAACTTCTATGAGCATGATGCGCTCGAAGATTGGATTTTCGGCAATCATGTTGGCATGATGACCGTTCAGTTTGGTTGGAACATTAACAAAGAACACTTGTTGCAAGCCTATCTTGATAATCCCTTCGAAGATGGTTCCGGCATACGCAAAGGCAACGGCTTCGATGGGTTATGGGGCCTACAATACAACAACAACTCCTCTGGCGTTCAACTCATCCGTGGAGCTGTCTTTGAATACTTCCAAACCACGAATCAGTCCGGTCCCCTTCATTACGATAGCCGCGACTACCCTGCACCTGCTCCAGGCACCACCAGCATTTCTGACTATGTAACAGGTAATGACGATTACTATAATCATGCAGCCTACGACAGCTACACCCACTATGGTCTCACACCTGGCAACCCATTAATAGCGTCACCTATATATAATAAAGACGGCTTTACGGCTTTTCGCGATAATCGCGTAAAGGCGTGGCATCTGGGGGTAAACGGCGAACTCACCCCCCATTTGAGCTACCTCGTCAAGGGCTCATACCGCGAGGGATGGGGTACATATTCCCTACCACTAGCTACAAGACATCACTCTTTCGATGCCATGGTACAAGGCAACTATTCGTTGGGACCTTGGCAGTTTAGTGCGGCCTATGCTCTTGACAAAGGAAATATTTATGGTGACAACTCTACATTCGACATTAAAATAGGATACCATGGCAAGATTCTGTAAAAAACTGGCTGTTGGCTGTTGGCTGCTAGCTATTAGCGTTCTTGTTTCCTGTCAGGAGGGAGGAGAGGCAGGCGATCTTTTCGGACAGTGGCGTTTATCAGGTTCTGACAGCATATATGTCAGGTTCTCGGGTTCCATTGTCTCATTACGTAATATCCAAGCAGCTGAGGTCTTTGGCAATTTCCAACATTCTGGCGACAGTCTGTTTATCCAATGCAGATCGATTTATGGTGACAAAGCAGACACCATCAACATAGAAAACTATTTCGGTTTTAAGCCTTTCGATAACATCCGTCTGAAGATAGACAGACTTGATTCCGACAATTTGGTACTTAGTCAAGAGGCACAAATCTGGAGCTTCTACAAGTATTAATCGTATTCTCCTATCAACACATAGGGATTTTCCTCATATTATTTAGGGAAAATCCCTTTTTTTGCACCAATATTTACCGTACTTTTGCATCAGAGAAATAAAACAGAATGTCTAACTATCTAAAGAATACGATTATGAAAAAGATGTTGTTTACCCTGGTTTCCATGCTGACGATAGCAGCAGCGGCAAACGCAATGCCATACGAACAGGCTCGCAGAGAGGCTCTCTTCCTGACAGATAAGATGGCCTATGAGCTCAATCTTAGTGATGCACAGTACGAGGCTGCATACGAAATCAACCTCGACTACCTGATGTCGGTGACTAGCCTGCACAACGTGTTTGGTCCCTACTGGGATAGGCGCAACCTTGATCTCAGCTATATCCTCTACCAGTGGCAATGGGATGCTTTCCGAGCCGCCACCTATTTCTACCGCCCCCTCTATTGGGAGGCAGGACTCTGGCACTTCGGTATCTATGTTCGTTATCCTCATCGCGACTATTTCTACTTTGGTCATCCACACTTCTATGCAACCTATCGCGGTGGACATAGTTGGCACCACAATGGTGGCAGAAGTTGGTATGAAGGACGTCACAGTCATTTCCGTCCCGTTGCCAGCCGCGATCTTCACGTAGGAATGCGCAACCACTTTGACCGTGGAGACTATCGCAATCATAATAACGACCGTAGCATCGGTGGTCCTCGTAACAATGGAGGCAATGACCGTAACTTAGGTGGTACCCATAACAACAGAACTACCGATCGTAATATCAGCAGTCCACGCAACAACGTCACTACCGACCGCAACATTGGCGAAAGACGCATTGATAGCGGAACCCGTAACAATAGCGGAATCCGTAGCAATAGTGAAATCCGTAGCAATAGTGAAATCCGTAGCAATAGTGAAATCCGTAGCAATAGTGAAATCCGTAGCAATAGTGGAAATTGGAGGAGTAACTCTGGTAATCACAGCACGCCTAACCACAGTATAAGCACGCATACTGGCAGCCGCAGTATGAGCAGTGGCACACATAGTAGCAACCGAAGCGCAGGCAATGGTTCACACGGAACCAGCCGAAGTGGAGGTGGAAGGAGATAAGGAGTGAGAAATGAGAAATGTTAAATGTTAAATGTCGAGGATTCGTACCTCGGCATTTTTCATTTTCTCTATTTCATGCATCTCTTTATCCCAATAGACAGCCTGAATAGCCTTATTGGTGATACCATGCCCTACGGCAAGTACCTGACTATTGGGATATTGTTCACGAATAAAATCAAGAAAACGGGCAGCCCGTTCCTTCATCATTGGAAGCGACTCAATATCATCTGGCCAGGGTTTAATGTCCTTCAAGCCTGGAATAAAACGTCCTGTAAAACTGCCCCAATCGCGCTCTCGAAGCAAAGGTGTTATGACAACAGGAAGATGATGAGGCTCTGCAAGGATTTGTGCCGTCTGAACAGCACGCCACAAGTCACTTGCCACAACAGCATCAAAATGTTCATCCGCCAACTGCCGACTTAAAGCCTCAGCCTGACGGATGCCCGTAAGATTCAGTTCGCCTTGTGTCTGTCCTTGCATAATCTGACGCTCATTATCGAACGTCTCGCCATGACGAACCA
>CAZIKA010000197.1:0-3159 GCA_964539705.1 uncultured Prevotella sp.
GTCTGTCCTTGCATAATCTGACGCTCATTATCGAACGTCTCGCCATGACGAACCAGATAAAGTTTTGTCATACTCCAGGAACAACAATACCCTCAATATATGTTTTCAGGATATGAATGCCTGTACGGTTTTCACCACCCCATGGAATGATTAAGTCTGCAAATTTCTTCGTTGGCTCAATAAACTGTTCGTGCATAGGTTTTAGCACTTTCTCATAACGATCCAGTACCATTTCCACCGTACGTCCACGCTCCACCACATCACGACGGATATTTCTTATTAAGCGGACATCGTTATCCGTATCCACGAAAATCTTCAAATCCATCACATCGCGCAGTTTCTTGTTGTGAAGCGCCATGATACCCTCAATGATAATCACGGGTTTAGGTTCCACGTGAATTGTTTCCTTCTGACGGTTACTCTCTATATAAGAATAGGTAGGCTGTTCCACCGCTTCACCATTCTTCAGTTTCTTCACATGCTCAGTGAGTAACTTCCAGTCGAAAGCATCGGGATGGTCGAAGTTAATGGCCTTACGCTCCTCTGGTGTCATACCCGTCGTATCATTATAATACGAGTCAATGGGGACTACTGCCACGCAATGAGGCGGCAGTGCCTGGGCAATCTTTCTTACAACGGTGGTCTTGCCAGAACCTGTACCGCCTGCTATTCCGATAATTGTCATAACCGTTATTTTGCTTCTTTCACAACATAAACAACTGTGGGGAAGTGATCACTATATCCATCTAGCCATACGCCGCCGGCATGAGTACGCAGCGAACCGCCCTTGTATTTACCCTCTTTTTGGAACAGATAGTCGCGGCGGAAAATCTGATGGGCAAAATACTTCAAAGTACGGTAGTCCTTTTTCTTCTTCTGATCTAATAATGACTGTGACAAGATAATCTGGTCAAACAAATTCCACTTACCGTCATACATCAGTGTACCAGTGCCATTAGCCAACGTATCCCACCAAGGGTTCCACAATCCGCCATTCTCCACATCCTTCATCTTGCGCTTTGCTCCCAGTGCTGTTGCCATTGAGGGATCTTGTGGGTCATCGTTCATATCACCCATGATAAAAATCTTAAAGTTAGGATCTACACGAAGCAGGGAGTCCTTAACAAGACGAATCTGCCTACCACCTTCCTCACGATAGAAAGAGCCTGAAAAACGTGAAGGCAGGTGATTGACGACTACTGCCACATGCTCACCAGCCAAGGTGCCGCTTACCGTCAGGAAGCCACGGGTATTGCGCGCACTGTCCTCTGGTAATGTATAGACATAAGGCATCAGGGTTACGTTCTCCACTTTAAAGAAACGAGGATTGTAGATCATAGCGCAGTCCACACCACGATAGTCTGGACCCTCAATATGTACAAACTTGTAGCCACGTTTCTTCAAAGGCTCCTGATTACAGAGGTCTTCCATGCACTTGGCATTTTCCACCTCCGAAACGCCAATGATTGCACAGCCCCAGGGTATCTTATCCGTTCCAAGTTCCGACAGCACACGTGCCATATTACGCAGTTTATGGGAATATTTCAGCCCATTCCATTTATATTGTCCGTCCGGCAGAAACTGATAGTCGTTATGACCTTCGTCATGACACGTATCAAACAGATTCTCAAGATTATAGAATCCCACTCCATACAACGAGAATTTCTTCTCCTGCGAAAATGCGGAACCTGCTCCTATCAAGAGCGTCAGTACCAGCAAAAACATTGTCTTTTTCATATTCAGATCAGTAATAATTAGGCTATAACATTCTTATTGTGTGCAAAGTTACAAAAAAATCTGATAAGCCATGCATTTTCTCCATATATTTTATCAATAAAGAAAGTTTTTTAGGAAATACTTTGTTGTTACATTTTTTTGATGTATCTTTGCACTCAACAACAATTTTTATTAATCTTAAAGTTCTATGAATAAAAAGCTGAAATTCGTGTTAATGGCACTATGCATCGCTCCTGTCGCCATGGCTCAAGACGAGATTGACTCGTTGGGCGTTCAGGACGAACAGGCCTTTACCTTTACGGAAGCACAGCTGGGCGAAGACGATGATATGTCGCAGAACGTGACTATCACCGGTTCCAACTCCAACATCTACGCCTCGCAAGTAGGCTATTTGTTTAGTCCCATGCGTTTCCGTTATCGTGCTTTTAACCAAAAGTACAACGACATCTACATCAATGGCGTTTTGATGAACGACATGGAGACTGGTCAATTCCGCTATTCCATCGTTGGTGGTCTGAATCAGCAGACACGTGGTGTGGAGAACTCATTGCCTTTCGATGACAATAACTTTGCAATGTCTGGCTTAGCAGGCTCCAACAACTACAACTTCCGTCCCTCAGCCTTTGCTACAGGCCAGCGCATCACCATTAGCGGTGCAAACCGTAACTACACGGCTCGTGCCATGTACACCTATAACAGTGGCGTCAAGGAAAACGGATGGGCCTACTCGGCAAACGTGACCTACCGTTGGGCCAACATGAACACAGCCTATGTAGAAGGTACCTTTTATAACGCCTTAAGTTATTTCTTCGGTATAGAGAAATTTATCAACGACCAGCATCACCTCTCGCTCGTTACTTGGGGTAACCCCACCGAGCGTGCTGGACAGGGTGCTGCTACCGACGAGATGTACTGGTTGGCTAACAACCGCTACTACAACCCCTATTGGGGCTGGCAAAACGGTAAGAAGCGTAACTCACGCGTTGTCAACGACTTTGCTCCTACAGCCATGATGACCTGGGACTGGAACATCAATGACGATATGAAGTTGGTGACCACACTGACTGGCCGTTACTCCATGTACAAGAGCACCAAGCTAAACTATAATAACGCAGACAACCCACATCCCAACTACTGGAAGCTCTTACCCAGTAGCTATTTCGATGTATGGTTTGATCAGGATGTCAACAACCGCACGATTGTAGGTGCTGATGACTGGCAGCGTGCCAAGGACCTTCTATCGGGCAATCAGCAGAATCGCCAGATAAACTTCGACAAGCTCTATCTGGCCAACCGCAATGCTGCCGCTCAGGGAGCTGATGCTATGTATTTCATTCAGGCTAAGCACAACGACAACTTGAATATCGCCTTATCATCGAATCTGAACTTCGACCTGAACAAAGACCAGCGTCTGAACCTCGG
>CAZIKA010000198.1:0-3052 GCA_964539705.1 uncultured Prevotella sp.
GGTTCTCGTTCATGCCGGCGACGGTGAGGATCGGAGTGATGAAACCGATCAGTGCTGCCCAGAATTTGCGAGATGTGAGCTTTGCTTTCCAGTCGATCTTGTTCATGCGTTTCCCTCCTTAAAGAAAATCATGTTTTTCGAGACGTTCTGCATAGTTGCCTTTGATGTATTCGACGGTGGCAATGGTCTGATTATTTCTGAATGTCGGATGACTTTTACAGTATTGCTCATAGAAGTCAATGTCCGAGAGTGCCTGGTCATAAGTATCCTTACTGTGCTTGCGGCCTTCTCCCATTTCGTCAGCGAATCTCAGGATCCGCACCCTTGCGGAGACAGCCGACCGCTCGTCAACTTTCGCATCTACCTCGTCAATCTTCGCGTTGAGAGTGTCGAAGCGCTCGTCCACCTTCTTGTCCAGATCGGAGATGGCCTTCAGCACTCCGCTCTTCCTGCTTTTCTTGTCGTCGTGCCGCTTGATCATGAACTCGACGAACGTCAGGATCCCGCCGCCGATCAGGACCCCAATGAATGCGGTCACTGCTTGTATATCCATTGTCTTTCCCTCCATAAAAAATGGAGCCTGATCGGCTCCGAGTTGATAAGTTACTCTGTGATTGTTAGTGAATTAAATCGCTCGTCCTTTGTGCATATTGCACAAATTTTAGCCTATCTATTAACTATCTATTAGTTATATTACACAAAAACAGGCTAATTGTCAAGCATCCACGATTCGTATATAATGACCACGAAGGGGGTGAGAATCATGGAAGGTGCAGAACCAAAAAGGCGCGGACGCAGATCATCTGACAACATCGTTGAGACAGAGAAGTGGGCTATGAACCTCGGCGTTGTCCTCAAGAAGAGACTTGAGAAATACGGAGCGGAACATGGTCTCGATCAATCCGGCATCGTCAGAATGGCTCTTGATTTGTTTCTTACGGAGAGGGGATATTAACCCCTCTTTTTGTCTGTCCGTAATTAACCATTGCGTCTAAATTAAATCCTCACATAGGATAGATAATAGGTATCTATTAACAATCTATTCAGTGATATTTATTGAATTAAATCTAATCTTTATCCACCTTATGTGTCATCATTTAGCAAGTCATAGAGTTCCTTAGCTTCCTTCTTCTTCAAGTCAATTTCTCGTTGTGTCCATCTGGAATTATTTCTAAAATCTAATCTTTGACGCATCTTAAAAATTCTCCCGACTTCATAGCAATGTGAGCATCGCCTTTTTATATCACCGCAACATGAGTGCTTGTGACCATAGAGAAAGCATTTGAGTTTGTACCAAAAGTTTTTCATTGTTTTCCTCTGATTCTAATCGAAAGTTAATTTGTTGTTCAAGTATTTACTCGTTCACACCACACGCCAATCAGGAACTATTCCTTCGTTGTCATACCATGCTCTAAAGTAAATGTGTGAAGTATTAAAAAAGAATAATACTTGAAGGTGCCACGTCTCAATATTACTGTAAAGCATAAATCCCGCACTATTCGTAACTGGATAATGTCTTTCTGATGTTGCATTCCTGCTGTTGTTTTGAAGGAAAATCGCAAAAGGAACACTGTCCACCACAGCATTAAGATCGCGGTCAAGAAGCATGGAAAAGCTCATCTTGCTATTTAATGCATCAATTGCGGACTTCACCGTCTGGCTGGATCCGCCGAGCGTCATCTTGAATTTGTTCAAAAAGTAGTTCGCCAGACCTGACAGCGAGAACTTCCTGTTCGCGTTCCCGCCGGTCGCTGTGTATCCGCCGAGGAAGTCAGACGTGCCGGCCTCCGTCATGCTTGCGGTGCTCTGTTCTGTCATCTGTGAGATTTTCTGTGCCATGTTTTAACTCCTTTCTTGGTTATCAAGAATCAATCTTTGGGAATGATACGAATCCCGCATAATACGTCGTAGTTACTGTGGAATACACTTTTATTACTCCGTCGGTGTCTATCGTTGCGCGAATAGCTGCCGATGCTCCCTTCGTGGATAACGCAAATTCAATCTTCGTCCACGGTCTAAATCCAGACGGCAACGTCCCGATAGTCGTGTCAGTATTTGCCGGTATGTTTATGCCGCTTCCGCCAGAGTCGATTTTCACGAACACGATCCCGTGCTTCCTCGCGTAAGATATGACTTGGCCAACTGTGCCTGTCACCCACTCATAAGTCACCTTGTCTTCAACAGCCGTGTGAACGAAGGCAGTAGTCGCGATCTGTGTCGTGTTCGTGCCATCTCTTGCCGTTGGTGCTGTTGGCGTCCCTGTAAATGCAGGCGAGTCTTCCGGGACCATATTGTCTGCGATTGCTTCGAGTACTTCGTTCAGCGTTGCCTGATCAGATTCTGCTGTGGCTCGTCCGAGAAGCGGCCACCATGCAGGCTCCGATCCGCCTGTGCCATACCACTGCGGAGTCGATCCTCCGCCACCGTCCGTATATCCGCCGATGACAAGTGCGTCTGCAGGCAACTCTCCACCGCTTGCATAGATGTTGTCATCGAAGTAACCGGCACCATCAACCATGATGGATCCATCCATCCGTATGCCTTCCGCCCACGGATAAATGTCATAATCTACTTCATGCGGATCCGTGCCGGGAGTGTCGTCCGAGTTGACGTATTCCGCATGGAGCTTCAGACCGTCGCCCTCTAGATCCGCCTGATGGTTCGCGCTTGTGTAGTAGGATCCGCCGATGATGCCTCGCCGCGCCCTCTGGTAGCCTTCGTTTGTTGATCCGTTGAAGTTGTCAAGATCTGTGAATGTCGTCTTTTCTGTTCTGACGCCGTCGCCTTTGATCTCCACTGCATCGATCTCAATCGCTGACAGCGTTCCAGTGGTAATCGCGCCCGCGTCGATATATGCGAATACGCCCGACGTCATCTCCTGCTGATCCCACGCGGATCCGTTCCACTTGTAGATGGCGATCACGTTGTTCGCATCGTCGCCGGTGCCGAGCTTAAACCATGTATCGCCGACCGTTCGATCCACTGAGGAAGGCTGCGCACTCTGGTAGAAGTTCACCGTCTTGCCATTCGCGGAGTCGAGCGCTGTGGTCGC
>CAZIKA010000199.1:0-3046 GCA_964539705.1 uncultured Prevotella sp.
AAAACTAACCCTTTTTTCCATTTTTCTGTCCAAACATTTGGATGATATTACTTTTTTCTTTATATTTGCAAAGTAAATCGAAAACTAAACTATACCTATTATGAAAAAGAATCATCTATTTATTTCTATTTCAACCTTTCTGATTGTATTTCTGTGTGCAGGATTTATCTCTTGCGGTGGAGATGACGAAAACGATGGCACAGGAAATGGGGATGTGCCAAAGGAGATTGCAGGCATTGTTGGCCAGTGGTATTCTGAGACTATTAAGAATACAACTTACGCTGGAAAGTTCAGTAATATACGTGTTATAACCCTGAATGCCGACCGCACGGGAACGTGGACGTGGGCACAATACAATTATGACAAAAAGACATTGAAGTATATTGAGAGATATAGCGGACGATATTATTATATTGAAAGTTCTGGTCATTTGAATTTCCCTGACTCTGAGTATGGAGAGTTTACTATTTTAGAAGTCAACGAAAACAGCATCAAATACGAATTTGTGACTGATGAGGAGACTTTCACACGTGGTGTCTTTGACTGGAGTAAGGTTAACGGAGGAACCGTCGTTGATGATGGCGATGACGATGACGATGATGACGATGATGATGACTATAATAGTACAGAGCCTAAATGGGGAAAAGTAACAGGAACACTCAAAGCTTATGGCACAGAATATTCGAGTGTAGCTAAGCAGGCCAACGGCAGATCAACAACCGTTGACTATGTCTATTATCCTACCACTGGCAAGTATTACGTCTATGGCGGAGCATGGGACTCAAGTCCTAGTTCCAATGGAGGAAAAGGCTTGCGCTATGATGCAAAGAAGGGATACAACTCCATCAAAATTAATTCCGGTGCATATTACGACTCATCAACAAAGATGAAATATAACTGGGAGGTATATCTGCAAGTAACGATTCCCTAAATCTCTTTAGAGCTCAACACTGGTATCTATACTTTTCTAAAAATACAAACCTAACGAATATTATAACTATGAAAACAGATTTTTCCATCAAAGGTGTCCTATCTTTTATGGCACTGTTTATAATTGCCGTCTCTCTGACAGGCTGTAGCAAAGACGATGGTGACGATAGTACTACTAATCCTCAAAAGAACAAAATTAAAGTAACTTGTAAAACATGCTCTGGTTCTGGGGACTGTCTAACGTGTGGTGGAACAGGCAAGGGATGTCCTACATGTAAGGGAACAGGATTATTCCATTGTGACCAGTGCAATGATACTGGTAAATATTGTAAATCTTGTAACACAACAGGAATTTGCACCAAATGTAACGGAACTGGAGTCTCTTGTTCTGACTGTAAAGGTTCAGGAAAATGCTGGTCATGCAATGGAAGGGGATATTGCGACAAATGTTATGGTTCTGGAAAACTAACGTGTTATATTTGTGACGGTCTTGGCAAAAACTGGACAACGAATAAGACGTGTTATAAATGTGGAGGCACTGGCAAAGTCGCATGTCATATGTGCTTCGGATCTGGCGATTGCGATATATGCTTAGGATCTGGGAAATGTAATGGATGTCACGGTCGTCCGGAATGTTCTTCCTGTAATGGAAGTCGTAAATGTAAAGATTGTGGTGGTAATGCAATCTGTTCAAAATGCCAAGGGCAAAAGGGCTCAAAATGTAAAGATTGCGGTGGCGACGGCCATTGTCCCTCATGTGCCAACAGCAATGGCAAATGCACTAAATGTGAAGGCTTAGGATACACATGGGAAGATGAAGACAGCATCAATGATGATAATGACGACATAGGTAATATCACAGGTTCTTCCTGCCCAGACGACAACCATCCACATGCTATAGATCTTGGCCTGCCTAGCGGAACGAAATGGGCATGCTGCAACTTGGGAGCTAATAAGCCTGAGGGGTACGGGAAATATTATACATGGGGAGATACTGAAGCGGGATACGGAGGCTCATGGGAAAAATACAAATATGGTAATAGCGAAGACGATTTGGTTGATATCGGTTCAGATATCTCAGGTACGTCATACGATGCAGCTCGTGCAAATTGGGGCGGTACTTGGAGGATGCCAACACAAGCAGAATGCCAAGAATTGATCGATAACACGAATTATGAACTGAGTGAAAATTTCAATGGTACTGGCTCAAATGGCATCGTATTCAAGAGTAAAACCAATGCCTCGAAATTCATCTTTTTTCCCTTTACCAGTCGCTATGCTGAATCGAATGAAGGTGTAGGCAGTGTCTGGACATCTACAGTTTATAAAACAACCCCGTATTATGCCATGATTTTGCACTTCGATGCTCTGGATGTTTCATCGAAATACCTTATGAGACGCTTCTACTCAGATCCAATACGTCCAGTGAAATAAGGGATCAGCAGGGATAGATGGTATTATCTTTTCTTTATATTTGCGAAGTAAATCGAAAACTAAAACTATACCTAATATGAAAAAGATTATTGTTTTACTACTAATGGCAGTACTAGGCATGAAGGCCCAGGCTCAATTGCTGCAAGGTGACGGTTTCGACGCTAACAAGGGTTACGAAATAGGACTTATTGGTGGTGTAATAGGCGTTTATGACGATTTATCGTATGGTGCCTTTGGTCTTAACTTCACGGCATATGGCGTGTATGTGGACTTTCTCGGAATGCCACGAGCTCATGAAAAGAGTACGGACGTCGATGTCCACGAAAATGAAAAGACGTCAATCGGCGTGCATCTAGGATATCAGCTGCCGCTCACCACATGGCTCAGCATAATCCCCGTGGTGGGATATGCTTCGGTAAAGAACGGTACTACTGACGGCTCTAATTACAAAATCAATAAACAAACGGGTATCACAAATTCCTATAAGGTGAAGGATGAGAACGGCGGATTCGACTACGGAGGACTTCTCTGCTTCAACATCAAGAAAGTACGCCTCTATGCCGCCGGCACCCGCTATAGTATCTACGGCGGTATTGGCTTAGCATTTTAAGAATTCTTCTTCTGCGAATTATTTTGCAGATGCAGAATAATTGTGTATCTTTGCAGCGATGATAGAAAAATA
>CAZIKA010000200.1:0-3044 GCA_964539705.1 uncultured Prevotella sp.
TCGTCAGACTCAGGTCATCCATGTCTATGGGTTTCGTAGCGAAGTCGAAAGCACCATTGTTCATCGCTTCACGGATGTTCTTCATGTCACCGTATGCACTTACCATAATGACGCGCAGTGCAGGATTGCGCATCTCGTTTACTTTGGCCAAAAGTGTAAGGCCATCCATCTCGGGCATATTAATGTCTGAGAGGACAATCTCAATGTCTGGGTTGTTATACAGGATGGAGAGAGCCTCCAAGCCATTGTGAGCAAAGAAGAACTCATACTCACCATTGCGGATCTTTCGTCTAAAGTATTGTTTCATAAGTAGCTCCAAGGGAGCCTCGTCGTCAACGCTTAATATCTTTATTGCAGCCATAATTATTATGTTTTTATTCTTATTGTTTCTATCGGATGATATCTATGTTTTATGACTTTTAGTCACTATCCGCTGCAAAGATACAAATTTTTCTGTAAAAACACAGAAAAACACTAAATAAAAATGGGTAAACAGTCACTGTTGCGTACTTTTTTGCAGTGTATGTGTTATGGCGTACTTGAAGGTTGCAGAAAAAGGCATACTCAAAATCACCCCCGTTCTAATTGAACAAGGGTGATTATAAAAATGAAATCAGCAAAAATATCACATCGCTAATTGTTGACACTACCTCCTACAATGTCGAGCAGTTCAGAGGTAATTGCCTGCTGACGTGACTTGTTATACTGTAGGTTCAGTTGGCGCAATAGTTCATCTGCATTATCCGTTGCCGTCTGCATAGCCACCATACGAGCAGCATGTTCAGAAGCCACGTTATCAAGCAGAGCTGTATAGAGCATGAGGTGAGCCAGCTTCGGAATCAACTGCGAGAGCACAGTATTCATGTCCGGTTCGACGATGAAGTTATCGTTCAAGGGCACAGCCTCGCCCTCCTGACGTTCAACCTTTTTACGACGATTTTCCTTCAGATAATCCTGCGCTTTCTTAGTGGCAATATTAGAAGTCAAGTCGCGCTCATGGTCACGTTCGAGTTCACTCTCTATGTCGATAGGCAGAAACTGCTTGTTGGTCAGCACTTGTGAGCCTGCACTCTTGAAATGGTGATAAATCAGTTCCACCCGGTCAATCTCGCCTTTAGCAAACCTTTCGCCTAACTCCATAGCGATTTCAATACACTGGTGAACTTGAGGATGGTCAACCAGTGAAGCATAGTCGCCACAACAAGTGTAACCAAGTTTGCGTGCTTTCTCGGCCACCTTTCGACCAATGGGATAAATCTCAACACTACCCTGCCCTAACTCTTCAGTATAAGCATCCACAGTGCGCTGCATCATCTTAATGATGTTGGCATTGAAACCACCGCATAGTGACGAATTGCTGCTAAACACCACTAAGGCGACACGCTTCACAGGACGCTCCTGATCATAGATAGTCTGTGCCTCGGCTTCAGCCGCCAAGAACGACTTGAGGATGTGCTCCAGCATAGTCTCGTATGGCAGCATATTCTGAATGGCCACCTGCGCATGGTGCAGCTTCGATGAAGCCACCATCTTCATGGCACTCGTAATTTTGCGCGTCGAGTTGACTGAAGCAATACGTCCTTTAATCTCTTTTAATGACGGCATAGGCTATCATACTTTATAGGTTCCTGCGATGTCGGCCATCACTGTCTCAATCTTTTGAGTGGTAGCATCGTCAATCTTGCCTGCGGCCAATGTCTCGATGACCTCAGGAGCCGATGTACGCAACTTGTCGAGAAACTGGTTCTGACACTCACGCACCTTGTCGATGGGCACTTCACGCATCAAGCCATGTACACCACAATATAAGATTGCCACCTGCTCGCCTACGGGCATGGGGCTGTACTGTGGCTGAATCAACAACTGATTATTTTTACGACCACGGTCCAGCGTCATAGCTGTCACGGCATCCATATCGCTGGAGAACTTCGAGAAGGCCTCCAACTCGCGATACTGTGCCTGGTCAATCTTCAGCGTACCGGCAACTTTCTTCATGGATTTTATCTGTGCCGAACCACCCACACGAGATACCGAAATACCAACGTTGATGGCAGGACGGAAGCCTTGGTTGAAGAGGTCGCTCTCCAAGAATATCTGACCATCGGTAATCGAAATCACGTTGGTCGGGATGTAAGCCGACACGTCACCAGCCTGTGTCTCAATGATAGGCAGAGCAGTCAATGAGCCACCACCTTTCACGTGTCCCTTCATGCAAGCTGGAAGGTCGTTCATCTGCTCGGCCACTTCCTGCTGTTCGTTAATCTTAGCGGCACGCTCCAACAGACGAGAGTGCAGATAGAAAACATCACCAGGATAAGCCTCACGTCCAGAAGGACGGCGTAGAATCAGCGATACCTCACGATAGGCAACAGCTTGCTTCGACAAATCGTCATATACGACCAGTGCGGGGAAGCCGCGGTCACGGAAATATTCACCGATGGCAGCACCGGCAAATGGTGCATAATACTGCATAGCTGCAGGATCGGCAGCAGTAGCAGCCACCACGATAGTATAAGGCATAGCTCCATGCTCCTTCAGCGTCTGAACGAGCGTTGCAACAGTACTGGCCTTTTGACCTATGGCAACATAGATACAATATACGGGCTTTCCAGCCTCATAGAAACTCTTCTGGTTGATGATAGTGTCGACAGCAATAGCGGTCTTACCCGTCTGACGGTCACCAATAATCAACTCACGCTGACCACGACCTATAGGAATCATCGAGTCGACAGCCTTCAGACCCGTTTGCAAAGGTTCCTTTACAGGCTGACGATAGATAACACCTGGAGCCTTACGGTCAAGCGGCATTTCAAAAGCATCCTTCAGGTCTATGTCGCCCATTCCGTCGACAGCTTGTCCCAATGGGTTAATGACGCGACCCAGCATATTGTCGTTGACACGGATAGAGGCAATGCGCTTGGTACGCTTTACCACCATCCCCTCCTTGATGCCTGAAGTGGTACCCAGAAGCACACAACCGACGTTGTCCTCCTCCAAGTTCATCACGATAGCCATCGTACCGTTCTCGAATTCCAGCAATTCGT
>CAZIKA010000201.1:0-3027 GCA_964539705.1 uncultured Prevotella sp.
CGCTCAGAATCAAAATAGTATCCTTTTTCTTTTCCATGCGTACAAAGTTATATTAGTAGGCTGCAAAAGTACAAAAAAATTATGACATTGTTGCCTTATCTCATTTTTTTACGAACAATTACCATCCTTATTGCGGGTCTTATGCTACTTATCATTTCCCCCAAACTCGTTATACGACACGTTTTCTGGCTTCCATTTATCCTTGGGCTTGGGTTGCTCCGCAGGATGACCAATAACAATAGTGCAGAGCGGTACGATGGTCTCGGGCAGTTTCATAGCCTTAGACACAGCAGCCATACGATCCTCCATAGGATAAACACCCGTCCATACGGCTCCAAGTCCAAGAGCATTGGCAGCCAACAGGATATTTTCAGTTGCTGCCGAGCAGTCCTGAATCCAGTATTCCTTAGCCTTGCCAGGCATAGCCTTTTCCATATCGCCGCAAACCACGATGGCCACAGCACATTGTTCCAACATGCGGCCACGACCTCCTGATAACGCCTTCAGTTTCGCCTTGTCGGTAACCACCACAAAGTGCCAGGGCTGCTTATTGACAGCTGTAGGTGCAGCCATGCCTGCACGAAGCATCGTTTCAATGTCAGCCTTAGAAACTGGTTCGTTAGTGTACTGGCGTATGCTGGTGCGCGTCATGATGTTGTTAATTGCTGCCTGAGCATCGCTTTCTGTTCTCTGTTGTGCTGAAACTCCCGCAGTCATAGCGAGGGCCAGCATAATAGTCATCATCTTTTTCATATTTATTCTATTGCATCGGTAACTTAAAATATATTATAGCATTTTCTCCAATCTCTCGACAGCCAGCGTGATATCATCTCCAAACCGCTTATGGTCACGGAGAAAGTCGGGTCTGCCATCGGATATTGACTCATAGAGTTCCTGGTTCATGTCATCTACATACGTACCAATGGCATACTCGATATCATCCTTCTGCCAGTCGAGCGAAGAATGGATATAGACGTTCCGCTTCTGATGCAGAAAGCTATATGCAGTCTCTATGCTGTCACGTGTAATCATTGGTCGTAGCCGATGGGCCTGAATTGTTTCTGTTGCTCACTCCAGACAAAGCCTCTTTTGTAGAGGTAGTCCTTGATATCTCGCGGTTCCTTGTTAAAAGCATAACACAACGCTTCCAGCGTGTCAAACTCCTCATCACGAAGGAGCATATTCACGCTCGAAACCAGTATAGCGGGGTCTTGGGGTAGGAATTCCATATCTCTGTATATTCGCAAAATTGTTTGCAGACTCGCAGACATTCGTCTGCAAAGATACGAATAATCTCCCATATTATGCGAATATCGGAGATTCTTTTGGCATTTATTAGGAGATAATACCTACTTATGATTAATTAATTTCGAAGCAAGAGGGGATGCTCAATGGGCAAAACCCTCTTTTTTCGGTATTGCACGGCTCACGGAATCGCCGTACCTTTGCACCGTTGTTTTCAACAGGTATAACATTCTAATCATTAAATAAAAAATAGGTATTAACATGAAGAAGATTTACACAACAATTCTTGTAGTTGCCATGATGTTTGGCATGCAGTCGTCAGTAATGGCAGAAACTTATCAGGCATGGGGAGCAGTGCTCTTTTCTTACGTCACATCGCCCATGTATGATGCAGGCGAAAGCATTGAGGTGACCAGCGAGACCATCAAATTCCACTCCGACACATGGGGCGACGGCTCTTTTGCTGCTGCCAATGGTGAGGGTACGCTGACGATGGCAGGTCATGGCGGTGCGAAGGATTATGCTGCCAATATTACGGGCTCTGTGGAGAGCAGTCAGTTTGTGATTAGCGTGCCTTCTGTGATGGGTGGTACAACAATTACAGTGACGCTGGGTGACATGCCTGCCGCTGTTGCCGTGGACGGCTCTTACAAGGCTGGCACATACGCCAATGCGTCCTACTTCCAGAAGTATTCGCCACTGGCCGACCAGACCGTGACCATCAAAGTGAACGAGGGATTGCAGACGGTGAGTGTGAGCCATACCTCTGAGACCTGGGGAACATTTACGTATGCCACGGTGACGGTGACTGCCAACGAGGACGGCTCGTACACGCTGGCGGGTGAAGGCACCTGCGCCATGCCCAGCATGCAGGGTGGCGTGAAGGACTATGCCTCTGACTTCAAGGGCACGGTGAAGGACGGTGTGCTGACGGCAGAACTGGCTGTGCCTGCTGTGATGGGTGGTGTGACGGTGATGTTCAATCCCGCTGACTTCGAAGAGGTCATGCTGACTGCAGGCGTGAAGACCATCAGCACCGCCAATACCGACGCACCCGTCTACGACCTGAAGGGACGTCGTGTCGGCACCAACTACAAGGGTATCGTGATCAAGAACGGAAAGAAATACTATCAGAAGTAATGAGCAGACATCAACTTCTGTCAATGCTGGGAATAGTCTCTGTCATGGGACTATTCTCAGCTTGCGATATGATGGGAGGCTTGTCGCTGATTCCTTCTGAGGCGCTGGGACGTCCGCGTATCGATGTGGTGGTGCAGACCTCAGGACAGTTGCGCGACTTGGCGGCCTCACGCCTATTCCTAATTAACAGGGCTGTGCGTATGGCAGCAGAGGCAGCCGACGACCAGTACGACAATCAGGTACTTGCTGGTGTCGAGGAGAGCGAGCGTTATCTCATTGACAAGGGTGTCTCGCCCAAGCAGGCTCGTGAGATGTCCCAGTATCGCGTCTTCGGTGTCACCGTCTTCGCTTCCCCGCGTCCTCCGGCACCCTGCAGACGCCCCGCAGACTGTCCATAAGGTGAAGGGGATAGAAATGCTTCGACCGAAAACCTTCGTCCGAGGCGCTGGCGACCGATTTCAGTGTGTGCATCGGTTTGCCCGATGCGCTGGCGACCTTTCCGACAATAGCAGAAGATAATTTAGAGCCGAAAAGTTATCTTTTCATAAATAACAAAGATAAGCCATTTTCTAAAAGTTATCTTCTCACAAACCGAGAAGATAACTTAGCCACAATGGCTTATCTTCTTCTATTAAAAAAAGA
>CAZIKA010000202.1:0-3027 GCA_964539705.1 uncultured Prevotella sp.
ATATCCTGCAACGTATGTCGGGTATCGCTACGATGACCCATAAATATCAGCAGGCACTCATTGATGCAGGCACCAAGACCCGTGTGCTTGATACTCGTAAGACTACCCCAGGTATGCGTATGCTCGAGAAGGAGGCTGTGAAGATTGGTGGCGGCATGAACCACCGCATCGGACTCTTCGACATGATTCTCCTCAAGGACAACCATATCGACTTCTGCGGAGGTGTTCACAACGCCATCTCGCGTGCTAAGGCCTATTGCAAGGAGAAAGGTAAGAACCTGAAGATTGAGTGCGAGGTGCGCAACTTCAAGGAACTCGACGAAGCACTTGCTGAAGGTTGCGACCGCATCATGTTCGATAACTTCACTCCTGAGGAAACGGAGCGTGCTGTGAAGATCGTTGCAGGTCGTGCTGAGACAGAGTCAAGCGGTGGCATCACCTTCGATACCATGATTCCCTATGCTAAGGCAGGTGTTGACTTCATCTCGTTTGGCGCGCTGACCCATTCTGTGAAGGGACTCGACATGAGCTTCAAGGCCGCAGGAAGTGATAAACTGAAAATGAAATAAAATAATGAAAAAGACTCTTATAATCGCATTGGTGACAATTCTCTCACCTCTCACCTCTCACTTCTCACCTCTTTTTGCCTGCACCAACTTTATCGTAGGCAAGAAAGCCTCGGCCGACGGTTCTGTTATCTGTTCGTATAGTGCCGACAGCTATGGTATGTTCCAGGGGCTGAAACACCAGCCTGCAGCTAAACACCCCAAGGGTACCATGCGCCAGGTCTACGACTGGGATACAAATAAATATGGTGGTGAGATTCCTGAGGCTGAAGAGACCTATAATGTCATCGGCAATATCAACGAGTGGCAGGTCACCATCGGTGAGACGACCTTTGGTGGACGCGAGGAGATGGTAGATACCACTGGTATCATCGACTACGGTTCACTCATTTATATTACCCTTCAACGTGCCAAGACCGCTCGTCAGGCTATCGATATCATGACCTCTCTGGTAGAGCAGTATGGCTATTGCTCCGAGGGCGAGACCTTTACGATTTGCGATCCCAACGAAGCTTGGATCATGGAGATGATGGGCGCTTGGGTGCCCGATTCTATCAAGAAGGGACTGAAGTCTTCTGTCAAGAAACAGTTGGGCCGTACCGTTTGGGTGGCTCTGCGTATTCCTGATGATATGATCTGCGGACATGCTAACCAGAGCCGCATCACCAAGTTCAATATGAAGGATAAGTCGGGCGATGTGCGCTTCTCAAAGAACGTGGTGTCTTATGCCCGTCTTATGGGCTGGTTCAGCGGTAAGGACGAGGACTTCTCGTACAATGCTGCCTATGCTGCTCCCGACTTCTCTGGCCGTCGTATCTGCGATGCCCGTGTGTGGAGCTTCTTCAATCGCTTTGCCGATGGTATGGACCGTTATATCCCATGGGCTGAGGGTCGTGATGCTGATGCTGAGGTGCTGCCCCTGTGGGTGAAGCCCAATAAGAAACTCTCTGTCCATGATGTGGAGACCGCTATGCGCGATCACTTTGAGAATACGCCTTTCTCACTCGATCAGGATATGGGCGGCGGTATCTGGGAGATGCCTTATCGTCCCACACCTCTTTATTTTAAGGTCGATGGAAAGGACTACTTCAACGAGCGTCCCGTTTCTACCCAACAGGCAGGCTTCGTCTATGTCTCTCAGATGCGCTCTTGGTTGCCCCGTCAGGTGGGCGGCTGCTTCTGGTTTGCCAACGATGATGGTAACATGGCGCCTTTCACTCCTGTCTATTGCTGTGCTACAGAGGCTCCACGCCCCTACAATACTCCTGGTGCCGATGAGTTGAACTTCTCGATGGATAATGCCTACTGGGTACAAAACTGGGTCAGCAATATGGTCTATCCCCGTTACTCGATGCTCTTCCCCAGTTTGAAAGAAGTGCGCGACTCCCTCGATAATTCATACTTCCGTGCTCAGAAAGAGGTAGAGGATAAGGCACTCACCCTTGATGAGGCAGCTCGTACGAAATACCTCACAGCCTATACCGCTGAGAAAGCCGACCAGATGCTGGCTCGCTGGCGTCAGTTGGCTACCTATCTCATCGTGAAGTACAACGATATGACGGTGAAGCCAGAGGAGAACGGACAGTTCACTCGTACGAAGTACGGTCTTGGAGCTACGGTGAAGCGTCCCGGCTATTCTGAGAAATATGCCCGTGACCTCATCAAGCAGACCGGTAAAAAGTTTGAGAAGTAATTTTCAACTTTCATTTTTCAACTTTCAATTTTCAATTAGAATAAATGGCTACAGTTGACGACAAGAAAGTGATTTTCTCAATGGTTGGCGTAAGCAAGACCATTCAGCAGAATCAGAAACAAGTACTCAAGAATATCTACCTCAGTTTCTTCTATGGTGCCAAGATTGGTATCATCGGTCTGAACGGAGCAGGTAAGTCCACATTGATGAAAATCATTGCCGGACTGGACCAACAATATCAGGGAAATGTGGTGTGGAGCCCAGGCTACAGCGTGGGCTACCTGCCACAGGAACCACCTCTTAATGAAGAGAAGACCGTCAAGGAAAACGTCATGGAGGGCGTGCAGCATGTGTATGATGCATTGGCTGAATACGATGAGATCAATGTTAAATTCGGTCTGCCCGAATATTACGAAGACCCCGACAAGATGGACAAACTGATGCAGCGTCAGGCTGAGCTTCAGGATATCATCGATGCTACTGATGCGTGGAACATGGATTCTAAGCTCGACCGTGCGATGGCTGCCCTTAACTGTCCTCCTGGAGACTGGAGTGTGAAGAACCTCTCTGGTGGTGAGCGTCGTCGTGTGGCCTTGTGCCGTCTGCTGCTTCAGAAGCCTGATGTGCTCCTGCTCGATGAGCCTACCAACCATCTGGACGCAGAGTCTATTGATTGGTTGGAGCAGCACTTGCAGCAATACGAGGGAACGGTCATTGCCGTCACCCACGACCGTTATTTCCTCGACGATGTGGCAGAGTGGATTCTCG
>CAZIKA010000203.1:0-2997 GCA_964539705.1 uncultured Prevotella sp.
ATTGCCGTCACCCACGACCGTTATTTCCTCGACGATGTGGCAGAGTGGATTCTCGAACTCGATCGTGGTGAAGGTATTCCCTGGAAGGGCAACTACTCTTCATGGCTGGAGCAGAAGAGTCAGCGACTGGCTCTCGAAGAAAAAGCTGCCTCTAAGCGTCGTAAGACGTTGGAGCGCGAGCTGGAGTGGGTGCGTATGGCACCGAAGGCTCGTCAGGCAAAGGGTAAAGCCCGTCTGAACTCCTATGACAAGATGTTGAACGAAGAGCAGAAGCAGAAGGAAGAAAAGCTTGAGATCTATATCCCCAACGGTCCACGTCTGGGTAATAAGGTCATCGAGGCCTCGCATGTAGCTAAGGCTTATGGCGACAAAGTGCTCTTCTCCGACCTCAACTTCAACCTGCCTCCTAACGGTATCGTGGGCGTTATCGGTCCTAATGGTGCCGGTAAGACTACGCTTTTCCGCCTTATCATGGGTTTGGAACAGGCAGATGCAGGTACCTTCGAGGTAGGCGAGACCGTCAAACTCTCCTATGTGGATCAGCAGCATAAGGATATCGACCCCGATAAGAGTGTCTATCAGGTAGTAAGTCAGGGCAACGAGACCATCCGCATGGGTGGGCGCGATGTCAACGTGCGAGCTTATCTGAGCCGTTTCAACTTCAGTGGTGCCGATCAGGAAAAGAAGTGTGGCGTGCTATCCGGAGGTGAGCGTAACCGTCTGCACTTGGCTATCGCCCTGAAGCAGGAAGGTAATGTGTTGCTGCTCGACGAGCCTACCAACGATATCGACGTGAATACCCTGCGAGCCCTTGAAGAAGGTCTGGAGGCCTTTGCCGGTTGTGCTGTCATCATCAGTCACGACCGTTGGTTCCTCGATCGTATCTGTACCCATATCCTGGCTTACGAGGGCGACGGCAACGTCTTCTATTTCGAGGGCAACTATAGCGAGTATGAGGCAAATAAAGCCATGCGTTTAGGACTTGAGGAGCCCAAGCGTGCCCGTTATCGTAAACTGATGGACGAATAAAGTTTCAGGTTTCAAGATTCAAGTTTCTGGTGCGCTATTTTATCACTTTGAGTTACGACGGAACCCGCTTTCATGGATGGCAGGTTCAACCCAACGGCATCTCCGTGCAGGGTGAGTTACAGCACGCCCTCTCGCTATTGCTGCGCGAGGATGTTCAGGTGACGGGAGCAGGCCGTACCGATGCCGGTGTTCATGCTAAGATGATGGTGGCTCATTTCGATAGCGAGCAAGATATCGACACCCGTCAGCTTACCTATAAGCTCAACCGTCTGCTGCCTCAGGATATCGCTGTTCAAAAGACGGAACACGTTGCCGACGATATGCACGCCCGTTTCTCGGCCACTTCGCGTACCTATTATTATTATGTACATACGGCAAAGTCGCCATTTGAGCGTCATTACTCTTGCGAACTCCATTATCCCCTCGACTTTGAGGCGATGAACCGTGCGGCCCGTCTGCTGCTTGACTACGAGGACTTTGGCGCTTTCTGCAAGAGTCATACCGACGTGAAGACCACCCTTTGTCACGTTACCTGTGCCCAGTGGCATCAAACCTCGCCCACCACTTGGTATTTTGAAATTTCAGCCAACCGTTTTTTGCGAAACATGGTACGTGCTGTTGTGGGCACGCTGATTGAGGTGGGGCGCGGTCGTATGACGATTGACGATTTCCGACGTGTCATCGAGGGCAAACGTCGTACCGAAGCAGGCGAATCGATGCCTGGAAACGCCCTTTTCTTGGTCGATATAAAATATTGATATGTGGTTAATCCTTGCGTTTCTCTCAGCTGCCTTTCTGGGCATCTATGATTCTTTGAAGAAGAAGGCATTACGTGATAATGCCGTCATCCCCATATTGTTTCTCAACACCCTGTTCTCATCGCTCATCTTCCTGCCGTTCATCATTCTGAGCGGCGCAACCGATGTGCTCGACGATAGTATCTTCCATGTGGGCAGTGGTGGATGGGAAGTCCATAAGTACATCGTGTTGAAAGCCCTCATCGTGCTCTCGTCGTGGGTGCTGGGCTATTTTGGCATGAAGCATTTGCCGCTTACCATCGTAGGCCCCATCAATGCCACCCGTCCCGTGATGGTGCTCGTAGGCGCCTTGCTCTTCTTTGGTGAGCGACTGAACGTGTGGCAGTGGGTAGGTGTGTCGCTGGCTGTCATCTCCTTCCTGTTGCTCAGTCGTAGCGGCAAGAAGGAAGGCATTGACTTCAAGCACGATCATTGGATCTATATGATTGTTGGCGCTGCTGTGCTGGGAGCAGTCAGTGGACTCTACGACAAATTCCTCATGGCACCGGAGAGTGAGGGCGGGGTAGGGCTCGACCGCATGATGGTGCAGTCGTGGTATAATATCTACCAATGCTTCATGATGTTGGCTATGCTGATGTTGCTGTGGTGGCCTAAGCACAAGCAGACCACGCCGTTCCATTGGGACTGGGCTATCATTGGTGTCAGCGTGTTTCTCTCTACAGCCGACTTCATGTACTTCTATTCCCTGTCCCTGCCAGCAGCAATGATCAGCATCGTCTCTATGGTGCGTCGCGGCTCCGTCATCGTCTCCTTTATGTGTGGCGCTATGTTCTTCCGTGAGAAGAACCTGAAGGCAAAGGCCGTTGACCTGGCCCTCGTCCTCCTGGGTATGATCTTCCTGTATATAGGCAGCAGGTGATTCACTCATTAGCACTCGTAAGAAGCCTACTTACGATATTGCGACGCTATAGATATACCATGATTTTTGTCTAAAACCTATTCGATTTTATTTCAGACCGCCTCTTTTGAGTATAAAAGAGTTGCTGTTAGTATTTTTTAACGATAATTACATTTGCGTTTATATATGTTTCCGTACCTTTGCGCCTACCTAATGCGAAATATGTAGTCAATAACAAAAATAACTGAAACTATTTATACTATGAGAAAATTGACGAAACTAATGCTCACCCTGGCATTGCTATTTGTTGCA
>CAZIKA010000204.1:0-2988 GCA_964539705.1 uncultured Prevotella sp.
AATGCCTGCCTGTCACGCAGGAGGTCACGAGTTCGAATCTCGTACGCACCGCAAAGGAAAAACAGAGGCTCATTGATTTTCAGGAATCGATGGGCTTTTTAAATATCAACCAGAAAGGAACGTAAGACTATGATTAAAAAAACAATTCTTTTGACAGTATTTGCGTTACTTGGACTCATAGCAACAGCCCAAGAAAGAACCACCCGAGCCACACGTTATTCGCAGTTTAAGCCTTCAACCATCACATTGAAAACAGGCAAGACTATCCATCAGTCGCTTACCAATATATCTTTAAAAAACAGTTCTTTGCTCTATCTGCAAGGAGAATATACGATGGAAGCCAAAATGGAAACCATCGCCGCCGTTGAATTTGATGACCGCAAATACGTCAATATCAACAACCAACTGGCCTATATGGTTGACTCTGTAGGTTCTAACAAACTCTATCGCATCGACCTGTTTGATTTGAATGCCTATAATCAGCAGATACGTAACAATATCAACATCTCGAATTTAGGATTTGAGAATGGTGGCATTAGCACCACTACGACAGACTTGAATACTGAGGATGACTATAAGTTCCCCATCTTCTCACACTACTATTATTATTACAACGGAGAAGTCATAAAGGTTCATGAGCGTGAGATTTCTAACCACCTGCCTAAAGACAAGGAGTTGAAACGCAAATATCGCACAATTATTGGGCTTGACAGTTTCCGTTGGACAGACGAAGCAAGCTTGATAAAACTGCTTCAAGCTATCAGTGGCAATCAGCAATAACAACCTTCTACACCTTATTTCTTTATGAAACCTACAAACGTCAAAGAATACTACACAACGGCAGTTAAAGTAGCCGACCAAGTTCTGAAAGACCCTCAGAACAGCGTCAACGAAGTTCTGAAGAACCAGCTTGGCTACGATAATGGTATCAAAGGTTTTCTGACAGACCCTTGGAATCTGGTATGTACGATAAATCCCTTTGCCTTTGGCGCACGCGTACTTTATAAATATATGAAAGCCAAAGAGCGTCAACGTCAGGAGATGGAGATGATGAAGCGTACAATTATTGCCAAACAGCAAGCCATCATCAAGAAGATGGAGGAAGAGAGTATTCAAAATGAAGAGCAGCGTAAGAACATGCAGGAGACTATCGACTTCCTTGAAAAGGCCCTGCAACGTATAGAAGAAGCTCAGAAGAACAAGAAGAAATAAAAGGCAACTATGGCTGACAAGACATATACTGACGACGAGAAACGCACACTGCGAGTGCTCAAGATGCAGGAAGGCGACATAGCCCGGCTGCAAGAGCAGACGCAAGGCGAGACTCGTGAGCTCAGCGAAATGGACAAACGACTGACGGCTCTGAAAGAACGTGCCAAGTCGTTGGCAGAGGCAAATGATACAGAGTTGCCTGAGGAAAGCCATACCCCTACCCTTACGGAAGCCGGGCCAAAGGAACGCATAGACAGGAGACAGATTCCATCATGGGAGTTGCTTGAGGAGAAAGCCAACCAACAGCATATTGACAAAGATGTTGTCATCGAGGACTTGCTGAGTGGTCAGGAGATCAACTATGCTGTGAACGAAGTAAAGCGTATCAACGAAGAGTTTGCTGCACGTACTGGTCTCACACAGAGTGACCTGGTATTCCTTTCCGTTGCCACTAGCATACAAACAGCTCGATGGGTCATGATGCCTAAGATTGTTGGACAGTTGGGACGTTCAGGAAAAATCCTTGCTGCCCTTTCTCCATCAGCAATGGCGATGCTCGAGCAGAAGCCCAGCACCAAGGACGTAGTACTGGTTGACAAGACGAACGAGGAATTTATTGCTGAAGCAGAAGAGATTCACGAAGGTCCTAAGAACTGGGAGGAGATTCTTGAACAAAAAGACAATCTGCCCGACAATGAATTCAACAATGACTCTATGAACTGGCTCTTCGGTATTGTCAATAAGATAACGGGCACTCATACTGGAAGTGATTTCGCGTCTACCGATGCCGTTACTGGCGAAAACGTCAGTACACCGGGTATGCTGGCAGAGGCTCTGAGAAGTATCAAGGAAGATCCCAACCGACTCACAGCAGCTGTCTATACACAATATGCCCAACAGCGTGCCGCTCAGGGAAATCCTATTGACGTGCTTTCACCCGTTACTGATGTTTTACAGCCAGGAATGGAAAGTGAGATATTCCAGATGCAGGCTCAGCAGCTGGCATCCATGAGCGACCTGACGCTGATAGGCAGACAGGCTGCATTCCCATTAGTCATCAATATGGTTGTAGGACTATTGCATGGATTGAAGTACAATCCTGAGACAGACGGTCCACGCCAGTTCTACGATGCCCGCACACGAAAAATCATACTCCTGTCAAACCTCATGGCATCGGGATCGAACCTTGCCTTTACTATTGCAAGTGAGCAATGGGGGAAACTTGACATCGGAGGACTGCTCGTCAGCGGCACACGTGCCATCCAGGATATGTCCTACCTGATTAACCTGGAAGACCATTTTATTCGTGAGCAGATGGACAAGGTCATGGAGAAAGAGCTGCAAGACATAGACAGTCACTTTAAGAACGAAATTACACAAATAAAACAATAAAACATAAATGACACAAACAATTCAAAAGACTCTGCGCGACAGCGCCGCTATGCGCTGGACCGCCCTGCTGCTTCTGGCTCTCGCCATGTTCTGCAGCTACATCTTCATGGATATTCTCTCACCCATTAAAGACCTAATGCTCTCTGAGCGTCAATGGAGCTCTACCGCTTTCGGCACCATGCAGGGTTCAGAGGTATTCCTCAACGTATTCGCCTTCTTTCTGATATTTGCAGGTATCATCCTTGATAAGATGGGCGTGCGCTTCACCGCTATCCTATCTGCTGTGGTGATGCTCGTAGGTGCTGTCATCAAATGGTATGCAGTGAGCGACGGATTCATTGGCACAGGTCTGGAGCAATGGTTCACCAACAACCTGAACTATAT
>CAZIKA010000205.1:0-2978 GCA_964539705.1 uncultured Prevotella sp.
GACGAGGAAGATTTCTAATCCCCTATACACCGCAAAGACCGCTACCCGCAAAGGATAGCGGTCTTTTTCTTGCGAAACATTTTGATATCTAAGATAAAAGATGTATCTTTGCGACGCAAAAACAATAAGACTATGAAGAGAATACTGACTACTTTATTCGCGCTGGTAGCCCTGATGGCTACAGCACAGGCTGCAGAGGTGCCCCTGCTGGGCAACGTGTATGCACGACAGACAACACTCTTGAATGGCGACTGGAACTATATCGTCGACGTACAGGAGGAGGGTTACTATGACTACAGAATGAACGTAAGCCGTTGGGGATTCTTCCAGAATGCGAAGCCTCAGCGTCCTGAGGACTTGATAGAATACGACTTCGACAAGGCTCCGAAGATGCAGATTCCCAGCGACTGGAACACGAAAGACGAAAAGCTGTTCTTCTACGAGGGAACAGTGTGGTTCAAGAAGAGCTTCCAGATCTCAAACCTCCAATCTAAGACCTCAGATCGAAGGACGTTGCTCTACTTCGGTGCTGTGAACTACGACTGTCATGTGTATGTGAATGGTAAGAAGGTGGGGCATCATATCGGTGGGTTCACGCCTTTCAACTTTGATGTGACGAATCTGTTGAAGGAGGGTGAGAACGTGGTTATCGTGAAGGTAGATAACAAACGTCATGCAGAGGATGTGCCCACGCAGATCTTCGACTGGTGGAACTACGGTGGCATCACGCGTGATGTAATGCTCATCGATGTGGCTCCGCTTTATATCGAGAACTATAAATGGAACCTGGAGAAGGTTGATGCAAAAGCGAAGAAGCGCACCATCACCCTGACTGCCAACCTGAACAAGGCAGAGGCAGGACAGCAGATAACGGTAAACATACCTGAACTGAAACTGAAGCAGACATTGACTACTGATGCAGAAGGGAGAATCAGTTCAAAGTTCATCGTTCAAAGTTCAAAGCTACAGCTGTGGTGTCCTGAGAATCCAAAGCTCTATAACGTGGAGATGACGCTGAACGGTGAGGTGCTGAAGGATCAAGTGGGTTTCCGCACCATAGAGACTCGCGGCAAGCAGATACTGCTGAACGGCAAGCCCATCTTCCTCAAAGGTATCTCCATTCATGAGGAGAAGGTGAACGGTGGTGGACGCTGCAACTCGCTCAACGATGCGAAGACGCTGCTGTCGATGGCTCAGGAGCTGGGATGTAACTACGTGCGACTGGCTCACTATCCACATAATGAATATATGGTACGCGAGGCAGAGCGTTGTGGTATCCTGGTATGGAGCGAGATTCCTGTGTACTGGACTATCTCATGGAAGAACGAAGGAACCTTTAATAACGCCAAGCGACAGTTGACGGATATGATCCGGCGCGACCAGAACCGTGCTAACGTCATCATCTGGTCGATTGCCAACGAGACGCCACACTCTCCAGAGCGCGACTCGTTCCTGGGTCGTCTGGCAGAATATGCGCGCACATTGGATAACACCCGACTGATATCAATGGCGATGGAGGTAACGGGTGCTTCGAACTACGTGAACCGTCTGCAGGACAACATGAACAAATATGTAGATGTGGTCAGCTTTAACCAGTATGTAGGTTGGTATCGTGATGTGAACGATGCGCCTAAGATGACTTGGGAGATTCCCTACGAAAAACCCGTCATCATCAGCGAGTTCGGAGGCGGAGCGAAGTACGGCTATCACGGCGACAAGAACCAGCGCTGGACGGAGGAGTTCCAGGAGAACCTCTATAAGGAGAATACCGCTATGCTCGATAAGATCGACGGTCTGGCAGGTACCACTCCTTGGATCCTGAAGGATTTCCGTTCTCCCCGTCGTGTGCTCAACGGCATACAGGATTACTACAACAGGAAAGGCCTCTACTCAGACAAAGGCGAGAAGAAAAAGGCCTTCTATGTAGTGAAGGAATGGTACAGTAAGAAGTGAGAGGTGAGAAGTGAGAGGTGAGAGGTGAGAAATGGAACAAGTAAAAGTAGCTATTATAGGAGCCGGGCCGGCGGGAACAACGTGCGGACTGCTTCTTAGGAAAAAGAATATCAACTGTGTGCTCATTGACAGGGCCACATTCCCCCGTGACAAGATTTGCGGCGGCGGACTGACACCTCGTTCGTATAAACTGCTGTCGCGTCTGTTGCCCGATTTCAGATACGATTACAACAGTGTGCACCGAATGAAGCTCTGCATCGAGGGTGAGCAGGTGCTCGACTTCATGATGGGTGAGGAGATACGCATCGTGAAGCGAAGGCAGTTTGACGCACAGCTGCTGGAGAAATACCAACGGGAAGGCGGCACCTTTATCAATGATGCGCTGATAGGTATCGAGGAGAAGGATCAGAAGGTGATTATCACGCTGAAGAGCGGCAGACAGATAGAATGCGAATACCTGGTGGGAGCAGATGGTGCCAACAGTAAGGTGCGCAGATACCTGAGCCCACACTCGAATCACGGCATCCTGTGTATGGAGCAGTACGGACCGAAATCAGAAGATAACGCCATCGTGGGCAACCTGTCGCGCTTCTATCGTCAGGGCTACTACTACAGTTTTCCCAACGAGAGCTACGACGTGCAGGGCTTCGGCGACTATATGACCACCCCACAGATGTTTCGCAAGGTACTGCGAGATATGGGCTGTCCTGACGAGAAGCCACTGGGAGCCTATATTCCGCAGCGCATAGAATATCCACTACGCAAGAACATCATCCTGATTGGCGATGCCGGCGGATTCCCCAACCGTCTGACCTTCGAAGGTCTCTACTACGCCTTCCTCACCGCTAAGAACGCAGCCCTTGCCATCAGCTCGGGTATGCCCTTCGCACTTGCCAACAAACAAGTGTTTGACAATAAGAAGAAAGAGGAGTATGCCGCCCGCTTCTTCTACAGCGAGTTCGGACTCTCACTCCTGAAGTTCTTCTGTAAAACAACCCCCAGCCTCATCACCTGGGCATTTGATA
>CAZIKA010000206.1:0-2944 GCA_964539705.1 uncultured Prevotella sp.
GGCATGTTCCTTCTCATTTGCTGCTGTCTCTTCGAAGATAGCGGCAATCTGCACGAATCCGTCCTTCTTAGCCTTAGAAGCAAAATACGTGTACTTGTTGCGTGCCATACTCTCACCAGCAAAAGCCTCCTTGAGGTTCTGCTCGGTCTTTGTTCCTTTCAGTTCTTTCATTTTGTTTGATAATTAATAGTGATGCGTTTTAAGTTTGCATTTAATCTGCTTGCAAATATACACATTATTTGTGTAACTCCACAACAAAACAACAACTATTTTTAATATTCAGTCCAATCTTCGAATTCCTGTTCAAATCATTTTACAGGTTCCATGTGCAGGGTGACATGCGTCTTCTGACCGAAACGCTCTTTCAGTTTACGCTCAATCGTGGTGGCACGTTCGTGAACAATAGTCAGCGGCAGTTGTCCATCCATCCGCACATGAGCCTCAATGGCTATACGGTTGCCAATGCGACGGGTACGCAGGTTATGCGGCTCTTGAACATCATCGAACGACTGAATAATATCCATAATCTCCTGTTCGGTCTCAGCAGGCAGTGAACGCTCGGTCAGCTCCCCTATACTGGTTTTGAGCAATTCGTAAGCCACCTTCAACAGCATCAGCCCCACCACGATGGAGGCCACAGGGTCAAGCACCGTCCATCGCTGACCCAACCAGATTGCGCCACCGATACCGATGGCTGCACCTATCGACGAGAGAGCGTCACTGCGATGATGCCATGCATTGGCAATCATCACCTGAGAGTCGAGAGTCCGACCCTTGCGTGCTGTATACTGATAGAGCAGTTCTTTGATAAGTATCGACAAAAGGGCGGCCCAGAGGGCTATCCATCCAGGAGTCTCCAGTTGCTCGCCACCCCACCAGGCCCACAGTTTCGTTGAGCCCGACACCATGATGCCCATAGCAGCAGCAAGCAATGCCAACCCTATCAGGAATGAGGCAATGGTCTCGAACTTACCATGTCCGTAGTCGTGCGACTGGTCTTGCGGTTTGGCACTGATACTGACAAACACCAGTACTAGCAGGTCGGTTACAAAGTCTGACAACGAGTGGACAGCATCGGCAATCATTGCCGAACTGTGCCCCATCATGCCTGCTATAAACTTAAAGATTAGCAGTGCCGCATTACCCGCACTGCCTATCAGCGTCACTTTATATATCTCCCTTTCTCTGCTCATCACATCATTTCCCTTATTATGTCCAGCTACTTGTTTTGTAAACTCTGTATCCATCTGGCAATGTCTTCCAAGACTTCAGGCGAGATGGTTTCCTCAATCTGTCCGTACTCAGTAGGCAATCCCGTCGTGCAATGTTGGAAGAGATGGTTGAGGGAAGGGTATTCCTTGATCAGATGACGCTTCGATGACGGCAACAGACGACGGATGGCTTCGAGGTTAAGCGAAGAGAGCACCTGACTGTCGCGATCGCCATTGAGAGCAAACACGGGACAAGGAGTCTTGCGAATGTCATCCGATGGGTCGTAGTCGCAGAACCATCTGATCCAAGGTACCTGTTGTACGGCTTCCTGCTGCCTATACTTCTCGACAGTCATGTATGCAGGCTGACCGGAAAGCGAAAGAATGCGATTGGCCTGGGCTACCAACAACGTGTCGCCTTTTACACCTGGTCCCGCCAGCGACACAATGAAGTCCACCTTCTTTTGTGCCCCCAGCATGAATGCGATAGAGCCACCTTCACTATGCCCTAGGATTCCTACCTTGCTGAAAGCCTTATTACTGCGAAGGAAATCGATTCCTGCAGCAGCGTCGCGTGAGAAATCGGCAGTGGTCGCGTTTTTTACCTCACCACCAACGGAGCTACCCGTAGCACGGTCGTCATAGCGCAGTGTAGCAATGCCCTGACGAGCCAGATAGTCAGCAATGACGAGGAAGGGCTTATGTTCAAACAGCTCCTCATCGCGATTCTGCTGACCACTGCCCGAAACCAACAACAGTACAACAGGTTTTTTCTTAGCGTTCTTGTCGTAACCCACAGGCCATGTCAGTGTACCTGACAACGTCGCACCGTCAGCCTCATTCCTGAACATCACGTCTTCCGTCACGTAAGGATAAGGGGGCTTTGGAGTCTGCGGACGCTTCACCTCAGCAATGCCCTTGGTGAGCACCAGTTTTGTTGAAAAGCCGTTCTGGGAAAATGTTCCATCGAGTTTTCCCTCCTTCAAACGCGCCCGATAGGTCATGCCGATAGATTCAATCTTCACAGCCAAAGAATCATCACTGAGGTACTCTTTGAATGCAGGAATACCCTTGGCACCCTGGTCAGGACTGTCAAGCGACACCTTCACGTAACCATCTGCCTGTTCCAAATGTAACACAAGTGTCAGCGACATAGCACCGACCTTCAGTTTGCCCGACCATGATCCCAACAAGGCGGTCGTTGTGTTCACCTGCGCATGGATTGTCACTACTGCCATAACGAGCAGCACAAAAGAAAAAATCTTCTTCAATTTTCAACTTTCAATTTTCAATTTTCAATTATAATTCAAGAATCTGTTCAGCGTGCTCCTTGGTCTTCACCTGCTTGCCTGCGAAGATCTGTTCGATGATACCCTCTTCGTTGATGATGAAGGTGGTGCGAATAGTGCCCATGGTTTTCTTGCCATACATATTCTTCTCGCCCCAGGCACCCATCGCCTCTAAGAGTTCATGGTTGACATCAGCAATCAGTGGGAACGGCAACTCATGCTTCTCCTTAAACTTCACATGCGAGGCAGCAGAGTCCTTGCTCACGCCAACCACCTCGTAGCCCTTGCCCTGCAGTTCGTCATAGTGGTCGCGCAAACTACAAGCCTCAGCGGTACACCCGCTCGTATTGTCCTTCGGATAAAAGTACAGCACCAGTTTACGACCTTTATAATCACTCAGACGGATGTCCCGTCCCTGTTCGTCCTTGCCCAAAATCTCAGGCG
>CAZIKA010000207.1:0-2941 GCA_964539705.1 uncultured Prevotella sp.
TCTGCAAACACAGTTCCGCACAACATTACCAACAGCGTGAGCAATGAAAAACGTATTTTCTTGTTCATTTGGTTATTGTTTTTAGTTTATTGCGCCTTCCGGTTCGTTAGCGCATGAATAGTAATAGATAGGTTTCCGGTTGTGTCCGTCTGCGAACCTTTTGTATCTCCCAGTCTTAGTGGTAAGATCAGACGCGACACGCAGTCTGATTCATTGCTTTTTTCTCTTTCAGTTAGTTTCGTTCTTCTTGTTGTTTAGTTAATAATTATAGTAATAAATTCTTGAAAAGTTCCTTTTTGTAAGTATCAAGTCTGCAAATATACGCATTTTGTTTGAATCTTCCAAAAAATTAACAGAATTATTAAAAAAAATAGTAATAAAAGAAGGTTGAGGTTCTTATTTACATGGTAAATAATACAAATTGAGGAGCAGGCAGTTCGAAGGCGAGGAACTGGCAGCTCGAGGGGGAGGAACTGGCAGTTCCTCCCTTTCGATTGGCTAGCTCCCAAAGATAGATAAAAAGAAAACGCCCCCACCGCTTGTGTGCGGTGAGGGCGTTTGCGTTTCCCTCCTTCGGAGGGGGTAGGGGAGTCCCTTTTATTTTACAACAGTCTTTTTACCGTTTATGATGTACAGACCGGGCTTCAGATGTGAGGCGCTTACGCGGCGACCATCGAGTGAATAGACGGCTGACGACTTGGCTGAGGCTGCAGCGGGCATCGTCTTGATTCCTGTCAGCACACCCAGATTGACGGAATTGGCATTGATGACGTCAAGGTCGAGCAGGTTGTTGGCAGTTACAGCATCCACCTTCTTCGTGAGGATACCCACGATGTTGATGTTGTCGGCATTCCATCCTTCGTTGAGCGTGTACTCATAAGTGGCTTCAAACTTGCCGTCCTTCTCCGTAATGAGATCACCGATAGGTGAGGTGATGTAGGTGCGGAGCACATCGTTATGCATATAATTGTTGTTAGGGGTTACTATACCGATCTTGGAATTATATACAGCCTGCGAACTCTTTACCTGATTCTCCGTAAGAATCAGCGTCAATGCCAGGTTGCCATAGATGGCCTTTGCCTCTTCCAGTACATCACCCGTAGCTTTGACGGTGAGCTTGCGAGAGGCGGCATCATAGGTGGGCTCTAGGTTGATAGTGGCAAAGGCAGCTGAAGCGTAGTCCTGCATCAGTATTTCTGCCAAGATGTTGACGAGGATATCTTTCATCATGGGCTCATCGTAATAGGGCAGGTAGTCGTTCATGTCGTAGGCAATATATTTCTCGCCAGGGAAATACGCACGGTTGACGGTGAACGAGGGCAGGGTATAGGCATACAGGTCGTGCAGATAGAGTGCATCGGCCAATGCCAACGGAGTGTCCTTCTTATGTACGTTGACCACAGCAATCAGGTCGGTCATGTCGGTAATCTCTTTCAGGGTATTGTTGAGATAGGGTACATAGGGAGAGGTCTGGTCGGTATAGATCTCCATGAACACCTTTTCACGGTCCAACCTGTTGCGATAGACGGCGAACTTCGTGCTCAGGGTGTCGTTCTTCGACTTCTCTGAGAGTGCCTCGCCCTCCACCTTTCCTACGATAATCTTCAGCGTATGGGTGCCGATAGCAAAGTCGGTAGGCAGGGTGGGAGAGAACTTCCAGTCTTGCATCTCGCCCGCTTTGATGGAGTCCGTAATCTCTGTAAACACGGGAGGGTTGTTGTCTATCTGATATCCTAGCTGGTAGTTGTGGATAGTGGCACGACCAACATTAGAATAGCTGAGCATACCATCGATGGTCTCACCTGGCTGCTTGTACTTGAAACCAGAGTCGAACCACGTGAGGTCGATATCATAGAGGGGCAACGAACTGATGTCGACGATGAGCTGTACGCACAGACGGCCTACCTCGCTCAATGGGTAGAGGGCGGTACCATAGCCGAAATCACCATAGACGTAAAATCCATCAGACGAATCCTCGCCAAAGCCGCAGATGCCGCCTTGGTCGGCAGTTACCATCTCTGCTGTCTCTACATAGTCGAATCCGAAGAATAGCTCGTCGCCGGCCTTGATTTCATAGCCGTCGCCATTGAAGAACACGTTGTTCCATCCCTCGTAGATCTTCTGCTTCTGCTCAATGGCGGGTGTCGCTGTGTAACCATCTACATTGCAGAGGAATACATTGGTACGTCCCATATCAAGGGCTGCTGCCATACGGATACCCACTACACGACAGCCCTCGTAGGCAGAGAGTATCTGCGAGGAGAGAACAGCACCAATCCTATAGGTGCCGGCAGCACCAAAGGCAGCGCCTTTAGTGGTGATACTATCGGTGACGATATGTCCTAAAAGTACTTGGTTGTCGGCAAGTCCCATTGCACGGGCAGACGCAGCGTGCTGCTGTGCTGCCAACTGGCGGGGAGCCTTGACGGCTATCTTCTGCTGAGCCTGCACACTAAGGGCGCAGACTGCCAGCGTGATAAGAAGAATATGCTTGATGTTCATGATTATTTACGTATTTTGATTGTCTTTCCGTTTCTCTTGACAAGATAAACACCTGAGGGGAGTTGCAGGGCGTTCTGTCCCATATAGGTACCCGACAGACTGTAGACGGCAGTTGCCGAGGTGCTGTCGATAGTATTCAGGGTGATCCCCGCAGTACCTTCTACCTCGTACGTAGCTACTTCCGATTCGCCCGACTTATAGATGGCCTTGATGCCAATGGTGTGGCTGCCGGCAGAGAGTACGGGGATGATGAACGAGGGCGTCTGGCTCTCGCCAATCTTCGTGCCGTCAACACTGATCTCGAAGCGAACCACGTTGCCGTAGTCCACCACCTCGCCCTGACCATCCTCTGGACTTACGGTGAAGTCGTCGATTTGCAGCATAAAGGCATCGGTAGAGATGTAGTGGAAACCAACACGGATGCTATTTCCTGCATAGG
>CAZIKA010000208.1:0-2910 GCA_964539705.1 uncultured Prevotella sp.
TCTGAGACGAAATGGCTGCCCATTAAGGGGATGGATGATCCTCGCGTGGTTGACTCTACAGGACTCTTGAACCTTGAAACCCTGCCTAAACGCCTTGCTATTATTGGTGCTGGCGTCATTGGTATGGAGTTCGCCAGTGTGTTCCATCGCTTTGGCTCTGAGGTGACAGTTATCGAGTACCTGAAGGAATGTCTGCCTGCCCTTGATAGTGATATCGCCAAGCGTCTGCGCAAGTATTTGGAGAAGCAGGGCGTCACCTTTAAGATGAAGACTGCCGTAGAGAATATCGCAGATATTGATGCCGATGTTATCCTGATGGCTACAGGCCGTAAGCCTCGCACTGAGGGACTGGGCCTAGAAACGCTTGGCATTACCCTTGCTCCCAACGGTGCTATTCCCGTTGATGACAACTATCAGGTAATCTCTTGCTCCTCGCCCCTTGCTCCTTGCCCCTCTCACCTTTATGCCATCGGCGATGCCAACGGCAAGCAAATGTTGGCTCATGCAGCCGAGATGCAAGCCGTTCATGTCGTGAATCATATTCTTGGTAAGAAAGATAACATCCGTTTCGACATCATGCCGGCAGCTATCTTCACAACGCCAGAGGCTGCGTGTGTAGGCCCAACCGAAGATCAGTTAAAGGAGCAAGGTATTCCCTACGAATGCAAGAAATCCTTCTGGCGTGCTAATGGCAAGGCCTTGGCTATGAACGAGACCGAGGGTATGCTCAAACTATTAGTCTCCCCTCCATCACAGGGAGGGGATGGGGGAGAGTCTTCTATCCTTGGTTGTCACGCCTACGGTGCCCATTCGGCAGATATCATTCAGGAGGTCAGCGTTCTGATGTGCAAGAACACCACGATTGATGAACTGCGTGATATGGTACACATCCATCCCACACTCTCTGAGATACTATTTACGGCAGCTGAGTCTTGATGACTGACTGCCGTATTGCATAGCGTGTTATTGCGCTTTGTTAGGTATTAGCCGCACATTGCTTAATTGCAGTTGTGCGGTTTTTTCGTCTATCTGCTTGTCTGTCATGTTATAGATGATGGTGCAGTCATGAATCGAGATATCGTGAACGCAATTGAGTCCTTCAATACCGCTTGCCTTGATACCCGTCTTGCAACCTCGACAGACGACGTTGTTGATATGGATATCCTGGAAGTTGGGTGCCCATTTCTTTTCAGCCTCTGTGAATACGGGCTTCTTGCCATCATCACCAGCGTGACGATTTACATAGTCACATTGGAAGATGATAGCCTCTGAGGCAATATCGTTCATCATGATGTCGCTGATATAGAGGGCCTCCGTCTTGCCGCCTCTGCCCAGTCCGCTCTTGAAGCGCAGACCAACATCGGTGCCACTGAACGTGTTATGACGTACCACGATACGAGAGATGCCTGCTGCTGTCTCGCTACCCAGTACAAATCCGCCGTGGGCATGGTTCACTGTGTTGTCTTGAATCACGATATCCTCGCAACCGCTGATGCGTGGGGCTTTCTGAGGACTACCGCTCTTCATGCAGATACCATCGTCGCCCACACTGACGGTGCTGTTGACGATGAGTGCCTGATGACAGTCGGAGAGGTCTATGCCGTCGCCGTTCTGTACGTTCCATTCTGAACGCACATTGACGCCATCGATAATCACATTCTCGCAGTAGCAGGGATGCAAGTGGAAACGGGGGGCGTTCTGAATGGTTACCCCCTCAATGAGCACGTTCTTACAATCGGTCAGACGGATGAGGTCATTGCGCATCCCTTCTTGTTTTACAGGACTGTCGGCAATATCCGTATAGCCGTTCTTCATCTGCCAGGGATACCACAGGTCACCCTTCTCCGTCACCTGTCCGCCCATCTCTTGGTATTGGTTCCACTCTACATCGCTCATCTTCCCTCTCTTTACGGGGCGCCATTGCTGTCCGTTGCCGTCGAGTGTTCCCTCGCCAGTAATGGCGATATTGGTGCGCTTTGAAGCACGGATGCAGGGATATACGCGACTGGCTTTAGGGTTCTTGTCGAGAAACAGGTGCTTGTCAGGTGAGAATATCACCAATGCATTCTTCTCCAGATGCAGCTCGATATTGTCTTTCAGCATGATAGGACCTGTGAGCCATACGCCCTCGGGTACCGTGAGTCGTCCACCGCCCATCACTGCTAACTTGGAAATACCTTTCTCGAAGGCTTCCGTGCATAGTGTCACGCCGTCGCCTATGCCGCCTACTTCCGTCAGCCTTACCTCATTGGCAGGTATCTTGACAGCTTCTACCACCTTCACCTGTGTAGGCAAATCCTCGTAATATTTCGTGTAATCTCCTGCCCATGCGCTGATGGCTGCAATAAGTCCAAAGAGTGAAAGAAGTAGTTTCTTCATATTATTTCGTTTTAGTTGTCTTTAGTTCGTTTGCAAAAATACAAAAAAATCTGATAACTCCCTACGAATTATCAGATTTTTGTTGTGATTAGATAAATCTTGTTTATACCAAGTGGCTGATCAGGTCTTCACGATCACCAGGCAGCATGTCGATGACAGGAATCTCAATCATCGTGTAGCAACCAGGCTGCAGGTTCATTGAGGCACGAGCCACATTCACCAATACCTGACCGGTGAGGGCGGGGTTGTTGATGCTCATGTTGAACTCCAGACGCTGGTTCTGAGTCTTACCGCTCACACCCTTACGTACCAAGTTCACACCGTGACCCATGTCGCGAACATCGTCTACGCTCTCTACCTGGAATACGTGGGTCTCGTCGTTAGCGAAGTAGGGGTCGGCCTTGATGGCTGCTGTCACCTCATCCAGCTTAGCGCCCTCTTCCAACTCTACATATACCATACGGCGGTGGATGCCTTCGCCCAAGGGGATAGTCATTGACAGAGCATTCTTCACACCAGCCTTTGAGCGTA
>CAZIKA010000209.1:0-2902 GCA_964539705.1 uncultured Prevotella sp.
ATGCCCGCCAACTGGCCTCTCACTTCGACTTCTCTGGTGGCCAGATTGAGAATATTGCCCGCAAGCGTACCGTTGACTACATCCTCTCAGGTAAATTCGCCTCTCTTGACGAGATAGAGGGCTACTGTCGCGCCGAACTCCTGGGTGGCAAAGAACGTAAGAGTATTGGTTTTACACGATAAGATTTCACTATGAAGAAAATTATTAGTACCGAGGGACTACTCTCAGGTAAGTTCAACGCCCCATGGACAAACGCCGCCATCCATGAGAGGATTGACAATAAGCTGGTGTATTGTTACAAACAAGAGTGTAGGGATGGCATTCAGGTCATCCCCACCTTCACCTACGAACTGACAGACGGTCAGGCCACCGCTATAGAGCTGTCTTATACTATTGACAACCCTATCCCGCAACGATTGGAAAACTTTCGGGATACCTGTGAATATTTCTATGAGCTTCATGGTTTCATGATTGAAAGTGGAAACGAGTCTCCCCGTGTTTACTTCCGTGCTACCGATATGTTTGATATGGCATCACTTATCCATGCGCTTGACCACCTGAGTGTCAATTTGGAAGGTGTTATCTGTGCCGTTGATGATAGCCTGACGGAGAAGGATGCCATCTACTCGCCTTCTGGTACACGCATTATACAGCTACCCGATGTCCCGCATTACAGTATCAAGGAAGGAACGCTTTATATATCACCGATGGCTGCCAAACATTGCACCCAGTTGCAAAAACTGGATATCCCAGCAGAAATGCTTTTTGATAATAGCTCACTCCGCGAATACCCACAAGGATTGAAGGTTAAAGTGTGGGATACGCATTATGACGGGACTCCTATTGAAGAAGAGGAAGACCTGGACGATGACATGCCCATATTCGACGAACACGAAGTGGGATATTCAAAGGATGGTAAGATTCTGACGGGATGTCATCATACCTTCAATGATATCCGTTACGAGGTGCCTGATGGCGTTGAGGAGATTGAAGACTTTGCCTTTCTGCCTTGTCGCCATTTCGTAGAATTGTCTATTCCTCGCTCAGTTCGCATCATTGGTGACTATATCTTCGGAAATGGTGGCCAGATTGTGATTAGGGATTAATCAAAATCGAAGAAGTATGAAATTGACGAAATTACTTATTGGAATAGCTGCTCTGATTTGCGGTTCCTGTGAATGCCCATATCAGGACGAGTTGGACCGTGCTCAACAGCGTAAAACTACAGGCGATGTGTTCTATGCTGATGTGCTATTGGGGACCTGCCCGAACTGTCGTCGTATAGCCCGCGGAGCCTTTGAGGGTGCTGCCTATCTCCGTGAAATATATCTCCCTGAGACTGTCAGCTTCATTGGCGAAGATGCCTTTGCCGGTTGTACTTCCCTCCAGGGCATCTACTATGGAGAAAGCACACCTTCTGCCGTCAGGGGGATAGAAGCTAAAGGAAGTGGTAACGATGCAGAGGAAGTTGCTCGCTACAATCTTTCCGGCCGTCCTTGTTCTCCAAATGAAAAAGGAGTTCAGATCATAGTTTACTCCGATTTTACCACCAGAACGGTCATTTCTGATTAGATATGCAATACACAAAAGTACAGATTAACAGCAACATCCGCAGAGTGTTGGAAAATGGCAGGAGCAACGACGATGCGCTTGACCTCTACCTTAAGATGAATATGGAGAACGACCTTGGCCCCGAGCGTCCCTTTATCAGAAAAGGACCCTCACCCTCCGATATTCACATGAACCTGATTGGCAATCATGTCATTGACAAGGATGATTTCAAGCTTGAAGTGACAAAAAAGGCAAAGATTCCAGTCCAGCGGCTGGTAGTCAAATTATCACCTACATGCACGCTCTACGCTGAGACATATCACTATTCAATGCATGTCACCATCAATGAGAAGATTCTGACTAGCATATATTTGAAGTCATACCGGGCAGAGGATGTCGCTCTGTGGCTGATACGTCAGAAACAGCATTTTGAGCAGTATATGGAAGGTTGGGATGCCGTCTTGAGCCAGGCCTGCAAAAAAGCCAAGAGCAACCGTATGGCATTCCTCGGCATTCGAGCTATGATCACTGAAGCCATGAAGGACTACCCGCGTGTAAAGTACCAGCTGATAGAACAGAAGCGTCGGGCTCGGATCAAGGTGATGATTCCCAACACACACCTTGGCGTCTACCTCGATGCCTGGTGGGGGTCGTATCGGGATAGTCTTCCACAACAGATTGAGAGCCTTAAACAAATTCTCGACGTTCATAGCAAGAGCACTTTAACGAATTTCTTTATTTATCACTAAAATACTAAGATACAGTTGCAACATGGCAGTAATGATTAATATTTCAGAACTCAAGGAAACATTGGAGTTCACTCCTTCTACACAGAACATCATGCTCGTAGGCAAACACGGCATCGGCAAGTCAGAGATTCTTACTAGCTATTACAATAGCAAGGGAATGAAAGTGGTCACCCTGTTCCTGGGACAGATGGCAGACCCCGGTGACATCATCGGTCTTCCCTCAAAAGTGGAGAAAAAGGACGCAGACGGTAATGTGACCTTACTTACAGACTTTACGCCACCCTATTGGTTTCCTCAGGACGGCAAACCTATTGTCCTCTTCCTTGACGAGCTGAACCGTGCCCGTCCCGAGATCCTTCAGACGGTGATGGACTTAACCCTTAACCGTAAGTTGGCAGGCAAGACACTGCCTGAAGGCAGCTATGTCATATCGGCTGTGAATGATGGCGACGAGTACCAGCTCACCGACCTTGACCCTGCGCTCGTCAGTCGCTTCAACATTTATGAATTCAGACCTACCGTAGAGGAATGGCTCAACTGGGCTGCAGGACAGGGACTTGACGAGCGTGTCATCAACTTCATTCAGGACAATCCCGCCTGGC
>CAZIKA010000210.1:0-1421 GCA_964539705.1 uncultured Prevotella sp.
CGCCACGACGTGGGAAAGGAGGACACAGAGTTTCTACCCGAAGGCTCCCGTCATTGGACATCAACAAAGTATTGGGGGAAACTCAATAGGATAGGGCAGGAGATACTGTCTTGCTCTGATGACATCCCCGACTTGGTGGCTTTGGTGGAGGTGGAAAACGACTCCGTTTTGCGAGACCTCACCCGTCGTTCTCTATTGCGTCAAGCCGGCTATCAGTATTTGATGACGGAATCACCCGATGTTCGTGGTGTTGACGTTGCCCTCCTTTATCAGCCAGCCAGCTTCCGTCCGTTGTGTTACGACTATATCGAGGTACCTCCTTTGGAGGGAATGCGCCCTACGCGTGATGTTCTTTATGTCACGGGATGCTGCGCTTCTGGTGATACCATTCATATCTTTGTCGTTCATAGTCCCAGCCGCTATGGTGGTGAACGCGTTTCCAGACCTAATCGTCTTCAGGTTGTCAGACAACTTCAACGCTATCTTGCTGACGTCGGGCCTCATGCTTCCGTTATTATCACTGGCGATTTCAATGACTATTGCGATAGTCCTGCCCTGAAAGAGCTGTATGCTTTGGGCTTACAGAACGTCACCTGCGAGGCGCGAGGGAAGCATGGAGCCAAGGGCACCTATCGCTATCGGGGCGAGTGGCATTCCTTGGATCATGTGCTCGTATCGCCTTTAATATATAATAAGGTGGATTCGGTATATATCAACGATGCCCCTTTCCTTTTAGAGGATGAGCCGCAGTATGGTGGGAAGCGTCCGTTCCGTACTTTTCAGGGAATCCGGTATCAACCCGGTTTCAGCGATCATCTTCCACTTGTTGTCCGATTTAAGTGGGAACGATAGCCTATTTGGACGTTCTCAATAAAAATAAATATATTTATTTTGTATTTCGCTTGATTTTCACTACCTTTGCAGTCGGATTATGAAGACTATTGATAAGAAAGAGGTAGCATATTCCGCTGTAGTACGTGTTCTGGATAATTATCTGGAAATGAATAATCATCGCAAAACGCCTGAGCGTTATGCGATTCTTCGTGCAGTATATCATATGGAGGGGCATTTCACCTTAGACGAACTGGGCGAAAAGTTGGCAGAAGAAGATAAGTTCCCTGTTTCGCGTGCTACTCTTTACAATACATTGAATCTTTTCTTGGAATTGCGACTCGTGATTCGTCATCGTTTTCAAGGCACAACGAAGTATGAGTCGTGTACTGCAAATAACAACCATTGTCATCAGGTTTGTACGGTTTGTGGAAAAGTTACCGAGATTAAAGCGCCAGAGGTGGCGCAGACTATTGAAGAGATGTATCTTAAGCGTTTCCGCAAGGATGGCTTCTCGCTCTATATTTATGGCATCTGCTCTACATGTCAGAGTGCTATAACGAGAAGAAGTAAAAAAGCAAAGCAGAATA
>CAZIKA010000210.1:1521-2859 GCA_964539705.1 uncultured Prevotella sp.
TGCTCTACATGTCAGAGTGCTATAACGAGAAGAAGTAAAAAAGCAAAGCAGAATAAATAGAATACAAAAACATAATAAGACAATGAAACAAGGTAAGGTTGATGTCCTGCTCGGTTTGCAGTGGGGCGATGAAGGAAAAGGTAAGGTTGTTGATGTACTCACACCGAAGTATGACGTAGTAGCCCGTTTCCAGGGCGGTCCTAACGCTGGTCATACATTGGAGTTCAACGGCGAGAAGTATGTACTCCGTTCTATTCCTTCTGGTATTTTTCAGGGTGGTAAGGTAAACATTATCGGTAATGGTGTGGTGCTGGCTCCCGATCTCTTCATGGAGGAGGCAAAGGCACTGGAGGCTTCTGGTCACCCCCTTCGCGAGCGTCTGCATATCTCAAAGAAGGCTCACCTGATTATGCCTACTCACCGCGTGCTGGATGCTGCCTACGAGGCTCAGAAGGGTAAGAACAAGGTGGGTACCACCGGTAAAGGCATCGGTCCTACCTATACAGACAAGGTAAGCCGCACGGGTCTGCGTGTGGGTGATATCCTTGAGAACTTCCCTGAGAAGTATGCTGCAGCAAAGGCTCGTCACGAGGCTATCCTGAAGTCGCTGAACTTCGACTATGATATTACCGAGGTGGAGAAGAAATGGCTCGAGGGCATCGAGTACCTGCGTCAGTTCCCCATCGTGGACAGCGAGCACGAGATCAATCAGATTCTGCGTTCTGGCAAGAGCGTGCTGTGCGAAGGTGCCCAGGGCACTATGCTTGATGTGGACTTCGGTAGCTATCCCTTCGTTACCTCTTCAAACACCATCTGTGCAGGCGCATGTACCGGTCTAGGTATCGGTCCCAACAAGATTGGCGAGGTGTTCGGTATCATGAAGGCTTACTGCACACGCGTTGGTGCAGGTCCTTTCCCCACAGAACTCTTCGACGAGACAGGCAAGAAGATTCGTGACCTGGGTCATGAGTATGGTGCCGTGACAGGTCGTGAGCGTCGTTGCGGATGGATTGACCTTGTAGCCCTGCGTTATTCTATCATGGTGAACGGCGTTACTCAGCTCATCATGATGAAGAGCGACGTGCTCGATGGCTTCGATACCATCAAGGCCTGCACTGCCTATAAGGTAAATGGCGTAGAGACACGCGACTTCCCCTATAACATCGAGGAAGGCATCGAGCCTATCTATCAGGAACTCCCCGGTTGGAAGACCGACATGACGAAGTTCACCAGCGAGAGCCAGTTCCCAGAGGCCTTCAAGAACTATATCAAGTTCCTTGAGAAAGAGCTCGAAACGCCTATCACTATCATCAGCATCGGTCCAGACCGTGAACAAAC
>CAZIKA010000211.1:0-2815 GCA_964539705.1 uncultured Prevotella sp.
ATACAGATTATAGTTGCGCAACACATAGTCATGATAAAAATCTGTGAAATCTGCGTAATCTGCGGTTAATTATTAGGTGCAGAGTGTGGCGCAGCTATAATCTGTATAATCTGCGGAATCTGCGGTATATTCAATCAGTTTTCATTAGGAGTGTCGTCGCCGCCGCCGTTGTTACCTCCGCCGTTACCATTCCCCTCACCTGTAGGAGAGGGGTCGGGGGTGAGGCCTCCACTTGGTGCATTCGTGCTTCCACCCTTTGCTGCAGCAATCTGGTCGGCAGCCTTGTCAGTCCAGCTCAGACGACCATCCTTGTTCAGTTCTTCACGAGTATAGTCACCAGTAGCCTGTGCCAGCAACTTCAGCGACTCCACAGCAGGACCTGTCTTGTCGGTCTTCTTCATCACACCGATGCTAGCCGAGATGGTCTTGTCTGCGTCGGCATCGTAGAGTTTGGTACAACCATTGCCGATACAGCTTACCTTGAAGATGGCCAGGTTGTCAACCTTCACAGTGTTGCCCATCAGAGTCTGCTCACGGGTACATTTCACGAAGTCACGCAGGATACCTTCGATGGTGCCTTCTGAGAACGGCGTGTTGTGCTCCGCCATGTGGACGGCCATGTCGTGGATATTCAGCGTCTCCTTGTAGCTGACACGGGGATAGTACTTGCCGAAAGTAGGACTGTTCGGCACATTGTTCTGAGTCAAATACAGTTCAATCATAATTGTTTTGTTGTTTCTTTGTAAACTAAAATACTTTTCACATTTGTCGCCATTCAACATCGGCCTGCGCACTGCCGTCGTTTCCTTTTAACAATACAAAGGTACAATATTTTAAGGCGTTTTACAAGTGTTTTCAAAGAGTCATGTCACTTGCAAAAACTCCTGATTTGTTAATGTCACTTATGGTAACATTTTTCATGCAAAAAACTTGTGTTTCTCAACTTTTTTTCGTACCTTTGTGTCTATAAAACCAATATTTATAGCACAATGGATGAACTGAACCCTACTTATGGTCGTATGGAGCTGGCACAGCTCTACTTCCCGCATATCTGCGGACGTGCAGCGTGGCGAAAACTAAAAGACGTCATGATTGACGACCCTGCATTGAGCCCGTTGCTTACCACTGGTCGACGCACATTCCTCCCTATCGAGGTAAGTCGCATATTCAAAGTCTGTGGCCGTCCCGCCTCACTGCGCTGAGACCGCTTGCTGTCAACAAGTGGTACTTATCCGTAAATAAGCGTGGAGTATTAAAAAATAAGCGTGCTTTATTTTGCAATAAGGCACGCTTATTTAATGGGTGAAAAATTAGATATCAATTAGAGTGTTTCGATCTCGTCTCGGTTCAGCCCTGTAATTTTGCAAATCTCATTAATATCGTAGCCATGTTGCTTCATGCGACTGGCGGTCTGTACTAAACTCTTGTGGGTGGCAGTTTCAACGATGACCACTTCGTTCTTATCCCACTCGTCCCAGTCGGTGTCGGCGAGGTAACTGGCGACTTGTTCGCGCAGTGGCTGTAAGTCCTCCTTGATGACTTTCCAAACGCTCAGGGAATCTATCTGGTAATAGTCGTGTACCAACACATGGCGCATCTTCATGATAACGTCCCACGGTGTGTCGGAATGTTGGCGACGGAATGCGTTCGTCAGTTTATAGGCAGCCTCGCCGACAATCTCGATGTTCTTGACGATGCCGTAGTATATCAGTTTGTTTGCCTCCAGTTCTTCCTTCGTCTTTCCTTCGGCAAAGTCGAGGATATTGGCAATCGCCTCTACGATGTGCTCCAGGCGCTCTCGGTCTCTAACAGGCTCTCTCATATATCAGTTTCTTATCTTGATCAATACTTTCTCTTACTCTCGGACGTAATGTCTTTTCTGGTACGATGTCAACGGGGCGGTCGAGAATCTTCTCTAGATCGCAAATCATGGCAGCGTGTTTCAGCAAACTCACACCATCCTCATCGAACTGCACGAGGATGTCAACGTCGCTGATGGGAGTCTCCTCGCCACGGGCAAAAGAGCCGAAGAGCCATGCCTTCACGACGGGCTGCGTCTTGAAGTAATCAGCAATAACTTGGTTCATTGTTTGCGTGCTCATAAGCGGAATCATTTTGTTTTCTGCTGCAAAGATAGCAATAATTTCTTATAATAATCGAAAAAACAATTTTTTTTTAATGATTAATGACACAGATAACAGATGTAACAGTAGAAAATGATAATCTCTTCGCGTACCGCATATGCGCGCACGGTACGCGAGGCTTCTTAGAAAACATCTGTTCCATCTGTGTCATCTGTGTTTGTTGTCTGACTCTTTTTCATTGCATCGTAGGCCAGCGCTACGGCACGCTGCTTGCGCTCCTCAGGCGGAATGCGCACCACATAGTAGCCGCGATTGTGATTGATGGTGGCTGCCTTAAACCCCAGATGCGTAAAGGCACGGCCCAAGGCGACGGTAGTGAGATTCATGCCCGGCGAACTCAACAGTTGCTTGGCAACCGCCGTTCGCATAAACTCACCTGTCTCGACACCACGGGGCTGACGGAAGTACTCTGCCACCAGGTCCTCTTCGTCATTCGATGTGGTATATGCCTCATTATGCTGTTGCAGCCGTTCTATCTCGGACCTGTCGAACCAGTACTGGAAGCCCTGCTGGTACAGCGTGTAGGCTTGCGCGTAGATGCCGTCGTAGTCGAAGGGCGACGTCAGGGGCGACTCGATGCTTTTCACCTCGAAGGGCAGCCAGCGGCGCGTGCCCGTCGTGTCCGACAGGAACTGCACGTTGTTGCCCGTGCCGCAGAACGACGCCAGGTG
>CAZIKA010000212.1:0-2805 GCA_964539705.1 uncultured Prevotella sp.
AAGATTGGTTTTGAAGGTGGTCAGATGCCTCTGCAGCGTCGTGTTCCGAAGTCTGGTTTCAAGAACATCAACCACAAGGAATACTTTGCAGTGAACCTGTCTACTCTCCAGAAGCTGGCAGAGGCTAAGAACCTTACTAAGATCGGAATTGCAGAGTTGGTGGCTGCTGGCCTGACCAACGGCAAGGAGTTGGTGAAGGTTCTCGGTAACGGTGAACTCAAGACCAAGGTCGACGTAGAGGCCAATGCTTTCTCTAAGAAGGCAGAGGAAGCTATCAAAGCAGTAGGTGGAAACGCAACAATAATCTAAAAACGAAAATGAAGAAGTTAATAGACACCCTCAAGAACATCTGGAAGATCGAGGATCTGCGTCAGCGCATCCTTATCACAGTATTGTTTGTCGCAATCTACCGTTTCGGTACGAAGATTGTGCTTCCAGGCATTGACTACAATGGATTGGATAAATTACAGGACCAGACTGCTACCGGTCTGATGTCACTTCTGGATATGTTCTCGGGTGGCGCATTTTCTCACGCATCTATTTTTGCGCTGGGAATCATGCCTTACATCTCGGCTTCTATCGTTATGCAGCTTCTCGCTGTTGCTGTACCTTATTTCCAGAAGATGCAGCGTGAGGGTGAGAGCGGTCGTAAAAAGATTTCAGCTTATACTCGGTACCTGACAGTAGCTATCCTGCTGTTCCAGGCACCGAGCTACCTCTTTAACCTGAAGTTCCAGGTAGGTCCTGCCCTTGCATCGGGTATTGACTGGCCTGTATTCATGGTTCCCGCTACCATTATCCTTGCTGCAGGTAGTATGTTTATCCTGTGGCTGGGTGAGCGCATAACAGATAAAGGTATTGGAAATGGTGTCTCGCTGATTATTATGATTGGTATCATCGCCCGTCTGCCGAATGCTTTCTTCCAGGAGGCCGGCTCACGTTTCGCTGCCGCTACCGGTGGTGGTCTGGTGATGTTCCTCATCGAGATCATCATTCTCTATGCAGTTGTTTGCGCCTCTATTGTTTTGGTACAGGGTGTGCGTAAGATTCCCGTGCAGTATGCAAAGCGCGTGGTTGGCAACAAGACTTATGGTGGTGCACGCCAGTACATCCCCTTAAAGCTCTTTGCTGCTAATGTGATGCCTATCATCTTTGCACAGGCTCTGATGTTCATCCCTTTGGCTATTGTACAGTATGCTAATCCTCAGGAGGCAAGTTGGTTTACGCGTTCACTGATGGATCATCAGAGCTGGCTCTATAATGTCATCTTTGCTATCCTGATTATCGCATTTACCTACTTCTATACCGCCATTACGTTGAATCCAACGCAGATGGCAGAGGATATGAAGCGTAACAATGGCTTTATCCCCGGTGTAAAGCCTGGTAAGGATACCGCTGAATACATTGATACCGTGATGTCGCGCATCACTCTGCCCGGCTCACTCTTCATTGCCTTCATCGCTATCATGCCTGCTTTTGCCGGACTGCTGGATGTAAAGCAGGAGTTTGCTCAGTTCTTCGGTGGTACGTCATTGCTGATTCTCGTTGGTGTTGTGCTCGACACACTCCAGCAGATTGAGAGTCACCTCCTGATGCGCCATTATGATGGTCTGCTCAATTCTGGTCGTATCCACGGCCGTGGTGGTGTAGCCGCTTACTAAGCGAATGAAGATATTTCTGAAGACTGAAGATGAAATTGAGCTGATGCGCCAGGCCAACCAGCTGGTTGGAAAAACCCTTGGCGAATTAGCTAGACATATTAAACCTGGTGTAACGACCCTCCAGTTGGATCGTGTGGCCGACGAGTTTATTCGCGACCATGGAGCTATCCCGACTTTCAAGGGCTTCCCCAATCCATATGGAGGGCCGTTTCCTGCCAGCATCTGTACGTCAGTTAATGATGTGGTGGTGCATGGTGTTCCCGATGAGCAGACAGTACTGAAAGAGGGAGATATCATATCTGTCGATTGCGGTACACTTCTCAATGGCTTCAATGGTGACTCTTGCTACACTTTTTGTGTGGGTGAAGTTTCTGAAGAAGTTAAGAAACTGCTTAAGGTGACTAAAGAGTCTCTTTACAAAGGTATTGAGAATGCGGTGGCAGGAAGACATATAGGCGATATCGGCAGTGCTGTTCAGGACTACTGCGAAGCTGAGGGCTATGGCGTGGTTCGTGAACTGACAGGACACGGCATCGGTCGTGAGATGCATGAAGACCCACAGGTGCCTAACTACGGAAAACGTGGTAATGGTGTAATGTTGAAGGCTAATATGTGCATCGCCATAGAGCCGATGATTACGATGGGCAAACGTGACATCTATTTGAAACCTGATCGTTGGAGCGTCTGTACCCGTGATGGAAAACCCGCTGCTCATTTTGAGCATACGGTATGTGTACGTCGAGGCAAGGCCGAGATTTTATCCTCGTTTGATGAGATAGAGACATTTGAAGGTAAACTTTACTAAAAGCAAAGCATGGCAAAACAATCCGCTATTGAGCAGGATGGAACAATTATCGAGTCGCTCTCGAATGCAATGTTCCGTGTAGAACTAGAGAATGGTGTGCAGATTATTGCGCACATTTCAGGTAAGATGCGTATGCACTACATCCGCATCCTCCCTGGCGACAAGGTCAAGGTAGAGATGAGTCCCTACGATTTGACGAAAGGAAGAATTGTTTTTCGATACAAATAAATTTATTCAGAGATATGAAAACAAGAGCATCGTTGAAGAAGCGTACCCCCGATTGTAAGATCGTACGTCGCAAGGGTCGTCTGTTCGTTATCAACAAGAAGAACCCTAAGT
>CAZIKA010000213.1:0-2801 GCA_964539705.1 uncultured Prevotella sp.
TCCTTTTGTTTGGTGGCTTCGAAAATTATCCGTAACTTTGCGAAGAATATGAAAGACGTACAGATAAATAAGGTATTAGAGAAACTGGGTATCGATTCTCTGAATGCGATGCAACAGGAAGCACAGGAGTGTATGTTGAGGGGACGTAACGATGTGGTGGTGCTCTCGCCAACAGGTTCTGGTAAGACATTAGCCTATCTGCTTCCTCTTGTGCAGATGCTGAATGCAGAAAGTGATGAGGTGCAGGCATTGGTCGTCGTGCCTGGACGTGAACTGGCGATGCAGTCGGACGCTGTGCTTAAAAGCATGGGTACGGGCATTCGTTCGCAGGCTTGCTATGGCGGACGTGCTGCGATGGATGAGCATCGTGTGCTCAAACAGAACAGACCTCATGTGGTGTTCGGAACGCCAGGCCGACTGAATGATCATCTGGACAAGGGCAACATTGATTCACACCTTATTAAATATATAGTCATCGACGAGTTCGACAAATGTCTGGAGATGGGCTTTATGAATGAGATGTCACGACTGGTGGGAAAGCTTACGTCACTTCAGCGCCGCTTCCTCCTTTCTGCTACTGATGCCGAACAGATTCCGCAGTTCGTGGAGATGCGTCGAACAGACCGCTTGGATTATCTCATAGACGAGGAGCCTCTGAATGATAGGGTAGAGGTCTATCGGGTGGATAGTCCTGAGAAAGACAAACTTGATACTCTTGCCCGCCTGTTGAAGACATTGGGCGATACGCAGAGCATCGTCTTTCTGAACTATCGGGATTCCGTAGAGCGTACTGACGAGTATCTGCGCAAACAGGGATTCGTGACTAGCGCCTTTCATGGTGGTATGGAACAGCGTCAGCGTGAGGATGCCCTCTATAAGTTCTCCAATGGTTCGGCTACTGTGCTCGTATCTACGGATTTGGCTTCTCGTGGCTTGGATATTCCTCATATCGAAAACATTATCCATTATCATCTGCCGTCAAGTGAAGATGCATTAGTGCATCGCGTAGGACGTACCGCCCGCTGGGATCAAATGGGAAAGACTTTTTTCATAGTTGGCCCAGAGGAACATATGCCTGAGTTTGTTAATGCCTGTCCTCCCTATGCTCTTGCCCCTTCTTGCGTCCCTCCGGTAGCAAGCGTCCTTCGGCCGAGCGGCTCCTCGCTCCTTGCCCCTCAACCTCGTATGTCCACTTTATATATAGGTAAGGGCAAGAAAGATAAGATATCGAAGGGCGATATCGTGGGCTTCCTTTGTAAAAAGGGTGGGGTGGAACCATCGGAAATCGGAAGAATAGATGTCAACGACCGTTATGCCTATGTTGCTGTGAAGAGAGAGAAAGTGCAACAGGTTCTCCGACTGACACAGGGTGAGAAAATCAAGGGTATTCGTACCGTTGTGGAACTTGTGAAGTAATTATTTGCCACTTTCAGTTAGCAAATTGTCACGAAATGTGCCCTTTTGCATTAATTTTTGCCAAAATATTTGCCCAATTCAAATAAAAAGTGTAATTTCGCACCCAAATTTAGAAAACCATTATAAAACCTATTAAAAAAATTATGAAGAAGTACAACTTTAATGCAGGTCCATCAATGCTTCCCCGCGAGGTTATTGAGGCAACCGCCAAACAGTGTTTAGACTTCAATGGTTCTGGTCTCTCTCTGATGGAGATCAGCCATCGTGCCAAGGATTTCCAGCCCGTTGTTGACGAGGCTGTAGCTCTGGTCAAGGAGCTTCTCCAGATTCCTGAGGGTTATTCAGTCATCTTCCTTGGTGGCGGTGCTTCTCTGGAGTTCTGCATGATTCCTTACAACTTCCTGATCAAGAAAGCAGCTTACCTGAACACGGGTGTTTGGGCTAAGAAAGCTATGAAGGAGGCAAAACTGTTTGGTGAGGTAGTAGAGGTGGCTTCTTCTGCTGATGCCAACTATACCTTCATTCCAAAGGGATGGAGTGTTCCTGCCGATGCTGACTATCTGCACATCACTACTAACAATACCATCTATGGAACGGAGATTCGCAAAGATTTGGATGTAAACGTTCCCTTGATTGCTGATATGTCTTCTGATATCTTCAGCCGTCCAGTTGATGTTAAGAAGTATGATGCCATCTATGCCGGTGCTCAGAAGAATCTTGCTATGGCTGGTGTGACTATCATCATTGTGAAGGACGAGAAACTGGGCAAGGCTCCACGTGAGATTCCTACTATGCTCGACTATCGTACACATGTTGACAAGGGTTCTATGTTCAACACTCCTCCTGTAGTTCCTATCTACAGTGCTCTTGAAACCCTCCGTTGGATCAAGAAGAACGGTGGTGTTGAGGCTATGGATAAGCTGGCTCAGCAGCGTGCCGAGATCGTCTATGGCGAGATCGACCGCAACAAGATGTTCCAGGGTACAGCCAAGGCTGAGGATCGTTCACTGATGAACATCTGCTTCGTCATGGCTGACGAGTACAAGGAGCTGGAGAAGGACTTCCTCGACTTCGCAGTATCAAAGGGTATGGTTGGTGTTAAGGGTCACCGTTCTGTTGGTGGTTTCCGCGCATCTTGCTACAATGCTCAGACCATCGAGGGCTGCAACGCTCTGGTAGCCTGCATGAAGGAATTCGAAGCTAATCATTAATTAAAATAACAATGAAAGTATTAGTTGCAACAGAGAAGCCATTTGCAGCAGCTGCTGTTAATGGTATCAAGGCAGAGATTGAGGCAGCAGGCAATGAGCTGGTGCTGCTCGAGAAATATACTGAGAAGGCTCAGTTCCTGGATGCAGTGAAGGATGCCGACGCGCTGATTATCC
>CAZIKA010000214.1:0-2790 GCA_964539705.1 uncultured Prevotella sp.
ACTTCCATAAATTCAATGTGTATATCCCAGCACCCTTCTTCACGAACTTAGAGTCACCTGTGGCAGAACGTATACAGTCGTTGTATCGTCAGAATTTCAATCAGAACATGATGGTGGCTTTGCCGCGATTTGCTATGACGGGTTTCGATCATGGCGTGTTCTTCCTGCGTGGCTTGCATAAGTACGGTATGGCCTTTGATGGTGCTGCAGGACGCTTTGGCTATCAGCCAGTTCAGACGCCTTTGAAGTTTGAGCGTCTGGCTAATGGCGGTCTCCAGAATCGTGCCTTTATGTTTGTGCATTACAAAACAGACAATACAATAGAAACAGTCAACTACTAAGAGTCACATGAAACGATTGTTTCCTTTATTTGTCATCCCCTTTTTGTCGTGCCTTTCGGTGTTTGCCCAGGTTGGTGAACACCGTAGCGACTTCTCTATAGGATTCAATGGCGGTATGACGATGAGTAATGTGGGCTTTATGCCCGAAGTTCCTCAAGACTGGCATAACGGCATCACTGGCGGTATCACCCTGCGCTATACCTGCGAAAAGTATTTCAATAGTATCTGTGCTATCGTTGGTGAAGTCAACTATGCTCAGGTGGGATGGAAAGAGAGCATCCAGACACCAGACGATCTGCCTGTTATCAATACCGTTACCGGACTTCCTGAAAAATATCAACGTGATTTGACTTATATCCAGATACCTGTTTTTGCACGAATGGGGTGGGGACGAGAACGTCGCGGTGTGCAGTTCTTTGTGCAGGCAGGTCCTCAGGTGGGCTTCTTCCTGAATGAGAAGACGAAGAAGAACTTCGATATAATGGATGTGAAGAATGCTTTTGCCGATGGTACCAGTACACGTACATCCTCTGTCATTGCTCAGGACACGATGTCCGTTCAGCGCAAGATAGATTATGGCATCAGTGCTGGTGCAGGTTTGGAACTATCGCTCAAGCATGTAGGTCATTTCTTGCTCGAAGGCCGTTACTATTATGGATTGGGTGATATTTTCGCCAACTCTAAGCGCGATTATTTCGGACGTTCCAATCTGAATGTCGTTACAGTCAAGCTGACTTATCTCTTTGATGTTACACGAACCAAAAATTCTAATATTAAATAATTATGTTTGAAAATCAACCGAAAGGACTTTATGCGTTGGCACTTGCCAACACTGGTGAGCGATTTGGATACTACACGATGTTGGCAGTATTCGCGCTTTTCTTACGTGCAAATTACGGACTTGATGCCGGATGGGCTGGTGAAATCTATAGTGATTTCCTGATGCTGGTTTATTTCCTTCCTATTGTGGGAGGATGGCTGGCCGACAAATTCGGCTTCGGTCGTATGGTAACCATAGGTATCCTGATTATGTTTGCAGGTTATCTTCTTCTGTCAGTACCCTTAGGTGGTGACACGCTGGCACTGGTAGTCATGCTTGCTGCACTGGTACTCATTGGTTTGGGAACAGGTCTGTTCAAGGGCAATCTGCAGGTGATGGTAGGCGACTTGTATAACGATTCTCGTTATGCTGCACAGCGTGATTCTGGTTTCTCTATTTTCTACATGGCTATCAATATCGGTGCCCTCTTCGCACCTACTGCTGCCGTAAAGATTATGGAGTGGTCACAGCAGAATCTTGGCACATCGGTCAACGATTCTTATCATTTTGCTTTCGCTGTGGCTTGTGCTTCGCTGATTCTCTCTATTGCCATCTACTACATCTTCCGCAGCACTTTCCGTCACGTAGAAGGTGGCTCTGGCAAGAAAGGTGAGCAGGCACAGGTTGAGGAGTTGCCTAAGGAAGAGACGAAAGCCCGCATCGTGGCGCTCTGTCTGGTATTCGCCGTTGTTATCTTCTTCTGGATGGCTTTCCATCAGAACGGTCTTTCGCTGACTTACTTTGCTGATGAGTTCACCTCTCAGACCTCTACAGGTGTTGAGGGTATGGCCTTCGATGTATGGAATCTGGTGGCTATTATCTTTATTGTCTATGCAGGCTTCTCACTTTTCCAGAGCAAGACAACTAAGGGAAAGAGCATCTCTGCAGGTGTTATCGCTATTGCTTTGTGCTTCCTGTTCTTCCAGTATGATCGCAACTCTGGCGAGATTGTGGCTGTTTCTGCTCCTATCTTCCAGCAGTTCAACCCTTTCTATGTGGTAGCCTTAACGCCAGTGAGCCTTGCTATTTTTGGTTCATTGTCAAAGAAAGGTAAGGAGCCTTCTGCTCCCCGTAAGATTGCTTATGGTATGGTGGTAGCAGGACTCGCATACTGCCTGATGGCTTGTGCATCATTCGGACTCCCCATGCCTCAGACCACTGTAGGCGCCGATGGAGAGTCTGTTGCTGTTCATGTGGCTGATGTCACACCTCAGCTTCTGATCTATACCTATCTGATTCTTACCTTTGCTGAGCTTCTGCTGTCACCAATGGGTATCTCATTCGTATCTAAGGTGGCACCTCCCAAGTATAAGGGCTTGATGATGGGTGGCTGGTTCGTGGCTACAGCAATAGGAAATAAGCTTGTAGGCGTTGGTGGCTATCTGTGGGGTAATATCCCCTTGTGGGCTGTCTGGAGCGTGTTTATCGCCCTTTGCATCATCTCAGCTATCTTCATGTTCTCTATCATGAAACGTCTGGAGAAGGTCTGCTAAACATTTAGTATGTTCCTATCCCTTCTGCTGTCCTCCTTTCTCACCCTCGTGGAGTTGAACTGCGAAAACCTGTTCGACACGCGCCACGACGTGGGAAAGGAGGACACAGAGTTTCTACCCGAAGGCTCCCGTCATT
>CAZIKA010000215.1:0-2718 GCA_964539705.1 uncultured Prevotella sp.
TCGCCCAAGGGGATAGTCATTGACAGAGCATTCTTCACACCAGCCTTTGAGCGTACGCATACGCTGTGTCCCATTGACATACCAGGACCGAAGTTGGTGTAGCTCAGACCTTTAGGAGCAAGACTCTGCATCAGAGTACGTACGATAGAGTCAGAACCTGGGTCCCAACCAGCGGCGATAACGCTCACGGTATTGGTCTTCTTGTTGATGTCCATCAGCGTACGACGATAGTCGCGAATCAGTCCGTGGATATCGAAAGAGTCAACGGTATTAATGCCCAAGGGCAGAATCTGCTTGGCATACTCCTCGCATGAACGAGTTGGGGTAGCCAGAATAGCCACGTCAACGTCCTTCAGTTCCTTGATATCCTTCACAACCTCATACTGAGCCAGTTCTGCAGGCTTATTCTCTGCGCCATTACGACGTACGATACCTGCTACTTCAAAGTCGGGTGCTGCCTCGAGCGCCTCGAGTGCATACTTACCAATGTTGCCGTAACCAACGACGGCTGCTCTGATTTTCTTCATTTCTATAATGTGTTTTGTTGTCCCATTAATTGTTTGCGGCGGCAAAAGTAATGCTTTTTATCTTAATAGCATTACATTTTGACGTAAAAATTATCTAAATTCTATCATTTTGTGACAAATTGCAAGTTCATACCCTCGAAATACAATAAATTGACATTTATGAGCGTTAAAAAGGATGTATATATACAAAATTGTAAATTATGATAGAATATATCAAGGGTGAATTGACCGACCTGACTCCCGCAATGGCAACGGTTGAGGCAGCTGGTGTGGGCTATGGGTTGAATATCTCGCTCACTACGTTTAGTGCCATTCAGGGAAAGAAAGAAGTAAAACTCTATGTCTATGAAGCCATTCGTGAGGATGCTTATGTGCTCTATGGCTTTTATAATAAGAAGGAACGCGAGATGTTCGAGTTGCTCATCACCGTCAGTGGTGTGGGAGCCAATACGGCTCGAATGATGCTATCAGGTATGAGTGTCAGCGAGCTCTGTTCCGCTATCTCTACAGGTAATGCCCGACTTATTCAGAGCATCAAGGGCATTGGCAAGATGACGGCCCAGCGCATCATCGTTGACCTGCGCGATAAGATTGTAGCCCTTGGTATTGCCGACGAGATTCCTGCTGGTGGCACCGTCTCTGCACCCGTCAATAATGCCGTTCGTGATGAGGCCGTTGCCGCCCTTACCATGTTGGGCTTTGCGCCTGCACCTACCCAGAAGGTTGTCGTACAAATCCTGCAAGAACAACCCACGCTGCCTGTAGAACAAGTAGTGAAGCTGGCATTGAAGCAGATTAAATAGTCGAAATAGCATGGAATATATGTCACAGGAAGGCTACGACAAGCTCGTGGCCGAACTTCATCAGCTGGAAAGTGTGGATCTGCCTCAGGTACGCGATGCTATAGCTGAGGCACGCGATAAGGGCGACCTCAGTGAGGGGAAAATCTCTATCAAGTCACCTATTGCTCAGGCCTTGCTGAACAAAAAAGTGGGCGATGTGGTGGAAGTTCAGGTGCCTATTAGCGTGCAGAAGTTACGTATAGAAAGCATCACACTATAGATATAGCCATAATTAGAACATAATCTCAATTAAATAAACATAATCTTATGAAAAAACATTTATCTTTGTTAGTTGCTATTGTGTTGGTAACGATGTTTTCTGCATGTAGTAGCGATGATGGGGATAGTCCCGCGAAGAAAGAGTATTTCCAGTCATGGAACAAATGTGCGGCGCTGGATTCTCTGCAGGCATTCGTAGAGGATGTTACGAATCCGCAGTCGCCCAACTATATCAGTCCTGAAGACCGTATTGCCACTTTCGATATGGATGGTACGTTCGTAGGTGAACTCTATCCCACCTATTTCGAATACAATCTGTTGGAGTATCGTGTGTTCGATGACGCCTCATACAAAGACAAGGCACCTGAAGACGTGAAAGAAGCAGCGCAGGCCATCCGCGATTTCGTACGCAAGGGAACGACCCTGCCAAAACCATTCGACATGATCCATGCCCGTGCAGCAGCTAAGGCCTATTCAGGTATGACTATTGCTGAGTTTGATGCTTATGTAAAAGCCTACGGCAAACTGTCTGCCAACGGCTTTAAGAATATGACCTACGGTGAGAGTTTCTATAAGCCCATGCTCGAGGTGTTCGATTATCTGAAGGATAATGGCTTTACTTATTATGTGGTATCTGGCTCTGACCGTTTCCTCTGCCGTGCTTTGGTGGATCCTATCGGCATAGCCCCCAATAGGGTGATTGGTATGGATGTGTGCCTCATGGCCAACAAACAAGATAAGGTTGGCGTAGAATACACCATGGGAAAGGAGGAATATCTGGTGCGTACTGATAGTCTGATCCTCAAGAACCTGAAGACCAACAAAGTTCTACAGATTTCTCAGGAGATTGGTAAGGTACCCGTGCTCTCGTTTGGCAACAGTAGTGGCGATCAGGCCATGCACAACTATTGCCTGAGCAACAAACAGCACCGCACAGCAGCCTTCATGCTCGTTGCCGATGATGCAGAACGCGACCATGCAGACCTCAATGAAGCTGAAAGCCGTAGGACCAAATGGCTTCAAGCCGGCTATCACATCATTTCTATGAAGAAAGACTTCAAGACTATTTACGGCTACGACGTTCAAAAAGTAGATTTCACCTTTCCTGCAGCAGAATAGCAGGAAAGGTT
>CAZIKA010000216.1:0-2711 GCA_964539705.1 uncultured Prevotella sp.
ATAGTTCATGGGGGCATGAGTTGCTGATGGGTAATATCATGGATCAGATGTACTACGGACAATGCCCAGGCAACTTCGGACAGATTAGTCATTACGATGCTGCTCGTGGTGAGTGCTATCGTGACTTTGGTGATTGTATCGGCATCAGCAGTCGTGCGCTGATTCAGGGTCTCTTTGGCATCGTTCCTCCGGCACTCGATGGATGTTGCTTCATCCGTCCTGGCTTCCCCCAATCATGGGATAGCGTAGAGGTGAAGACCCCTTATCTGGAATATAAGTTCACACGTAAGGGAGAGGTAGAGCGTTATGAGATTACGCAGCATTTCCGTCAGCCCTTGAAAATTGTGCTTCGCCAGAATACAGGACTTGGTGGCTATCGTGATACAGAGGGAACCTGTGAACAACATCAGGTGATAGAGGTGAAGAAACCTGATTATATGATGAGATTATCTCACCCAGTGGTGAGTGTGGGGCCTAATCCGGGTCTCGATGAACCTACAACGGGTGTAAAAGATCCTCAGAATATCGATGCTTACTTCAATGCTAAGGTTGATGACATCTTTAAGAATCAATATCTCTCGCCTCGTCCTCAGACAACAACGCTTCAGATTCCTGTGCAGGGAGTAGGGGAGTGGTGTCATCCACAATATACACCAGAGATAAACGACTCTGTATTCCGCTCGTTGATTCGCAATAATAGGTTTGACGTGGCTGGTGTGCCTTTCCGTACACCTAAGGAAGGACAGAATATCGTCTATACATCACTATGGGATAACTATCCTGACAGTATCGTGATTCCTCTGAAGGGACAAGTAGCAGCAGCTTATCTGCTGATGGCAGGAAGTACGAACCACATGCAGAGTCGTATCGATAACGGCCTCGTGGTTGCGACCTACGATGACAATACAACAGATACGTTGGCGCTGAGAAATCCAGATAACTGGTGTCCTATTGAGCAGGATTATTACGTGGATGGTAAGGCATTCTATACTTTCCCCCATCGTCCGTATCGCGTTTGTTTTGGAACGGGTACGGTGAGTCGTGACTTAGGCGAAGCCCTAAACATCAAGGGCGTCTACGGACGAGAGATTCCTGGTGGTGCAGCCCAGATGCTTCGTATGCCTTTGAATCAAAATAAGCGTCTGCGTAGTCTCACCCTGCGTACGCTCTCAAACGATGTAGTGATAGGACTGATGGGTATTACGCTTCAGTAAGAATAGGCATAATAATTATTGGATGTTTCCCAAAAAAGTATTATCTTTGCGGACGAAAAGAAAATATGAAGTATGAAACAACTCATTGAATTGTATAAAGAATGGTGTGGCGCAGAGCCCGTGCAGACAGAGAAGCTTCCTGGAGCAGGCAGTAATCGTGCGTATTACAGGATGACTGATGCCGATGGTGTCAGTGTAGTGGGCTGTGTAGGCACCAGTCGCGACGAGAATCATGCCTTTGTCTATCTGGCTCGCCATTTCACCATGCGTCAGCTTCCTGTACCCCAGATTCTGGCTGTAAGCAGCGATGAGTTGCGCTATCTGCAGACAGACTTAGGCTCGGTGTCTCTCTTTGATGCTGTTCGAGGTGGACGTGAGGCGGGAGGTCGTTATACGTTGCAGGAGCAGAAACTCCTGAAACGTACTATTCGTGAGTTGCCGAATATTCAGATACGTGGTGCACGTGAGTTGGACTTCTCTCATTGTTATCCCCAGCCGGCATTTGATACGGATTCCGTTCTTTTCGACCTTAATTATTTTAAGTATTGCTTCTTGAAAGCTACAGAACTGGACTTCCATGAGTTGAAACTGGAGGCCGATTTCCGTCTGCTGGCAAAGGACCTGACTACAGCTGGCGATGAACAATGTTTCCTGTATCGAGACTTCCAGGCTCGTAATGTGATGCTTGATGATAAGGGGAATCCTTATTTTATCGATTTCCAAGGAGGCCGTAAGGGCCCGTACTACTACGACCTTGCCTCGTTCCTGTGGCAAGCATCAGCGAAGTATCCCCATAAGCTGCGTCGTGAGTTGGTATATGAATACTATCATGCACTAAAGCAGTTTACGGAAGTACCCACGCCCCATGTCTTTGTGGAGCGCCTGTCGCTCTTTGTGCTGTTCCGTACCCTTCAGGTGCTGGGCGCATACGGTTTCCGTGGCTATTTTGAGCGCAAACAGCACTTCATTGATAGTATCCCACCTGCCATTCAAAATCTGCGTGAGCTGCTTGCTGTCACAGACTTCCCATATCCATATCTGGTGTCTCTGCTCAAGCAGTTGACGGAGTTGCCACAGTATCAGCAGATTACATCTACGGCCAAACGTGCCGATGGCTATAAGATAACGGAAAACAACCCCTACAAACCTCATCCCTTGGATGGACCGGCTACGTTCTCGAAATACGATGCTCAGGGACCTTTGGTTGTGAAGGTGTTCAGCTTCTCTTATGGTAAGGGAATTCCAGAGGATGAGAGTGGTAATGGTGGTGGTTATGTATTCGACTGTCGAAGTACCCATAACCCTGGTCGTTACGAGCCTTATAAGAAACTGACAGGTTTGGACGAGCCCGTTATTCGTTTCCTTGAGGACGATGGTGAAATCCTGACCTTCCTGGATTCTGTTTATAAGTTGGCCGATGCTCATGTGCGTCGTTACATCCAGCGTGGCTTCACCTCCCTGATGTTCTGCTTCGGCTGTACGGGTGGTCAGCATCGC
>CAZIKA010000217.1:0-2709 GCA_964539705.1 uncultured Prevotella sp.
CTTGAAGTTGCTTATCCTCATGAAGGGGCAATGCTAGAGCCTGGGGATAGGGATAAGCACGGAACGAGACATTTCTCCCACGTCTTTTTTGTATCCATACGTTTGGTTAGTAAATAAATACCGGCAGGGGAGCAGTCGGTCTACTGGGACGTGTTTATTTATTAATTCACTTTTTTTATTAATTTAAATGTTAAACGTATGAAGAAAAATTTTCTTTTATTGTTTTTGATGGCTCTCTTGCCACTGGCTGGATGGGCTCAAGCAGAAGAAGGCGCAAACACTGTTCTGCGTTTCAATTATGCGGGTGAAAAAGCCGAGATTCTGGGCTTGGTTGATGGTGCTGTGTTGACTGGGGGTAAACTTGAGATTCCTGCAACTGTTACTTTTGCAAAAGCTGGTGAGCAGACTAAGACTTACAAGGTCGATAAGGTGCTCGCTAACGCTTTCAAGGACAACGAGAACATCACCTCTGTTACGTTCGGTGAAAATCTGACTGAGATTCAGGCTGCTTTCACAGGCTGTAAGAATCTTGCTACTGTAGACTTCAGTGCAGCTACAAAGCTCACAACGATTGCAGAAAATGCTTTCAAGGGAACCAAGATTGCGACTCTCAACCTCAGCAAGACAAAGATTGTCACAATCAATGAACTGTTCGGTGCAACTGCAGAGAAGGCGAATGAAGCTCTGACAACGGTTATCTTCCCAAGTACAGTGAATGACATTGCTGGAAAGGCTTTCCAGTACTGCACTGCTCTGGCTACTGTGACTTTCGCAGACTTGAAGGATGGTGAAAAGAACGTTGCTGAAATTGGTGCCGGTGCCTTTACTAAAACAGCTATCGAAGAACTGGATCTGAAGAATACGAAGATTGAAGTTTTGAATCAGTTATTCGAGGCTGTTAATAGCAAGGTCAAAAAGGTTGTTCTCCCTAAGACACTGGAAACTATCAAAACTAAGGCATTCCAGGGACTCGGTGCTCTGACAGAGATTGATTTTAGTGCTTGTACCACAGCACTTACAATCAAAGCTAATGCATTCCAGACTACGGTGAATCTTAAGGAACTCACACTCCCTGCCTGCCTTGATGCATTGGAGGATGATGCTCTCGCTGGCTCATACATCGAGACTCTGACCATCACTTCAAACACCACTGCAAATAAGCCAGAAATCGGTAATACCGGTGCTACAAGACTGACCGACCTTACCTTTACTGGTGATTTCAAGGGTTTGATTGGTGATGGAACAAATGCCGCTTTCACCAGCGTGGAGACTCTGACCTTTACGGGTAAGTTAGAGGGTACTATCAAAGCTGCTTCTTTCGCTACTGATGCCGCTCTCACTACCGTAGAATTCCAGGGTAACATTAATCCTGGTTCTGTCGCAGCAGGTGCTTTCGCAAAGAACGGCACTCAGGAGATAGAGGTAACCTATGCTCCTTCTGGTGATGCTGCCATTGCTATTACCAGCAGCTTTGCTCAGGATGCTTTCGCTAGCGCACGTGATGATGTATGGGTGACTTTCCACACCTCAACAGCTTATGGTGAGAAACTTAATGACGAACTTACCGCCGACGCTAATGGAAATGTACTCTATGGTGTGAACTTGGACTTCACTGTTACTCCAACTACTGCAGACGGAACAATTGATGTTGCCAAGAAGGATGGCGTAGGCTCTTACTACTATGGAACCATTACAACAACTGGAGCCATTAAGATTGCCAAGAAGCAGGGTGATGCTAACGTAATGGTCTATGGCGCTTACGTTGACAATGCTGACGCAACAGCTATCCTGATGGATCAGCTCCATCTGATTGGTGGTTACTATTACATTCCTGCTGGTAAGAATGTTATTGTGAAGACGAGCAAGGATGCTGCTGTTGAGTACTTCGCTGATGGAAGTGGAAATAACAGCTGTAACTTCAATAGTTCTTCTAATGATCAGAACGAGATTAAGTCAATTGCCGCAGGTACTGATGATCAGTTTGCCGCATCTATCAAGGAGACTGCCGCTGCTTCTGGTAAGGTTGTTTACTTCCTGGCTCCGATTGCAGATTATGGTCTCTTCTGGACAGGCTTCAAAGACGAGCGCATTGTTTCCGCTGGTCAGTTCTATCTCTATGCTGATCCTACAGCAGGTGCTGCCCGCGTGGTATGGCTCGACGGTTCTGAGGAGGATCAGATCATTACCGGTATTAATACTATCGAGACCAAGAAGGCTGTCGTTGACGGTGTTACCTACAACCTCGCTGGTCAGAAGGTTGACGCTAACTACAAGGGTGTAGTCATCAAGAACGGTAAGAAGTTCTTCCAGAAGTAATTCAACAGATAAATAACGATAGCGAGGGAGGGGTATGTGCTCCTCCTCGCTTTAATACTAATATGATTAAAGAAATGGATAAGAAAAATTATTTAGAGCCAGAAATGGATGTATTCGAGTTCGATATGAAGCAGACCGTACTTACCAGTTCCCCAGGTGTTGATATCGATGAGGAGACTGGTGAGGCTCCTATCGGAACTGGTGAGATCTAAATTCATTCTTTGGTGTCTTGGGGATCCCTTTCCCCCATCCAAGGAAAACCATGCCACTCTGGGGCGCAGGCTCCGCACTTGCGCCCCAGATTTTAAAAACCGCAAAGCCGTCATGGGATGGCGCAATGGAAGAGCGAAACTTCGCTTTGCGACGACTTTTCTTGGAAACAAGAAAATGTTT
>CAZIKA010000218.1:0-2693 GCA_964539705.1 uncultured Prevotella sp.
CTATGTCTCACAGGATGCGAACCATCGTGGACAGCGTATTGAAGTGGGGGCGAGGTTCTGCGTAGTGCTCCAACAGCTCGCGCACAAACATCGGACCGTGTTGCCAATACAAGTCCATGATTTCCTTTTCTTTATTTGTCAGTCTTTTCATTGTCATTCATGCATTTGGTTTTGTAGTTCAAAAAAGCGTCATTATCAATTACCAACTGCAAAATAACTAAAGATTTTAGTTCGATGAAACTAAAACCTTTAGTTAATAAAGAAAATTAAGTAGTTTGATCTTAATTTAACGTATGTTCACAGGGAAAAGTCCCCAAAAGCGGCTTAAGCGTATAGCCCACTTACTTAATCTTAGCTTCGTAGGTGAAATCATTGTCTGTGCCGCCTGTGCCGTTAGTCTGGTGCCAGCGGATGGTGAAGTTGCCGGTAATGCCGCCTTCCTGAGCAGCTCCCTTCAGAATGCTGTTGTTCTTGTCGAAGATGGCTTTCGACTTCTGTACCCAGGCACTGATCTCGTCCTTCGTGTCGGCCTTGAGGTGATTCTCCTTGCGGGTGAAGAATACGTTGTTGTCCCAGAAATACTGCGGCAGTTTCTGCTTCAGATATGCATCAGCCTTCGAATTGGTGGGCTCAATGGTCATTGCCCACTCCTGCTTGTTGCGTGGCGGACAGTTGATAGCCGACTTGAACTTATGCTCGCAGGGCAGGGAGATATAATGCTCATAACACTTTGCAGCAAACTCTTCGTAAGTCAGCCATTCGTCAACAGACTTAAAGACGGTATTGAGTGTGACATTATTCGCAGTCGTCTCTACGCTCCATACCCAGGCATGCTGCACAGTACAGGTATTGATGGAGATATCCTTTATACCGGTATGCTTGGCGGGTAGAAAAACATTGTATTCTGCGATGGGGCGCGCTGCTATGTAGTCGAATTCTAACTGGCCCGTGCCTGTATTGGCTGTAACCGTAGCCTTTAGGTCGGGGTTGATTCTCGATACCGATGATCCCCAAGTAAGTGAGCCATTTATACCACCCATGGGTCCCGATGAATTGACACCAACGTTAGCACCCAGCGAAGCCGAGAACGACTCTGTGACGGTGGTACCGCCCGGTGTGTTTTTGGGTGTGTAATCTACCAGCTGAGCCTTCAAGCCCTCCAAGCTGCAATTCATTTTAAGTTCCCTCATATAAGGTCCATAGATATTAGGATATGCACTAATTGATTTAGCAGACGCCTGCCAAGGTTTAAAATACTGTGCGTCATACCATTTGCGCGCTTCGCTAGGTCCACATCCCATTTGGTTGTTCTCAGCGGTGACGCTGAGTTTCACGCAGTAGAAGTCGCACTTCTTGTCAGCAGAATAGGCTGTCCAGATGTCGTAACGCAATTGGATGGGATGATAAATGGCACGGACAGAGGCTGGTCCCCATTGGTAATCGAGATTGTTGTTGTCACCTTTCAGAATGAAAGTTTGTGCCTTGCACAGCGACTGCAATGTGGCGTCGCCAGCCGCGCGATTCATCAGGGCACGGACCTGATTCGCCTCATTCTCCGTCGTCTCGGGCTCGTTGCTGTTCAGCCACTCGGCCAGGTCGTCAGCCTTCTCTCCGAAATAGTAGTCGTCCATGCAGTTGGGGATCTCCACTTCAACGGGAATCGTCTCAAACTCGTCTTCCTTGTCTTTCTTTTCCACATCAACGTCGATGGTCATCTTGGTGGAAATGCCCTCACGGTCGTTCATGCTGAGATAGACAGTCTGCGCACGGAGTCCGATAATCTCATAACGGTCTTTCACACCATCTTCAATCATATCTGCAAAGGGGCTCGTCTCGCTCCACAGGATGATGCGCTGAATGGCTTCTGCCGAGAGATATTCCTGGGCAATTTCGGCTGCAGGAGAATAGACCTCGATGGCTGCAGCGATTTGTTTGCAGAAACCGTCAAGCACGTCCAGCCCTGGCTCTGTGAATACCACGGTACCGCCCTTGGCCAGTACGCGGATGATGTTCAGATAATCTTCGTTCTTGAGCGACGGAATCTGTGTAGACGGCATAATCACCACCTCCAGGCTCTCGTCGTTGAATGCCACTTTCTTCGTGGCACGTGCCACTACCGCCTTGCCTTCGCCCGTATACGTGGCGTCAAAGACATAGGCAGGCCGCTGGATAGTCGTTGTCAGCTGGTCCGTAGTAGATGCCTTGGGAAAATCCTCAACATACTCTCTGGTATCAGCCTGTCCAGAAGGATTGTCCTCTTTCGCACACGATGTAAGCATTGTCGCACCGCATATCAGCGCAGCCGCAAAAAATAGGGTTAGTCTTTTTTTCATAGTCTTCTTGTTTTTTTGTTTTTTTATTAAGAATGGGTAATATGTTGCAAATATAGCGAATATAATCGACATCACCAATTTTTTCCGTAAAAAAATAACGAGAGCGTTGCAGAATTCTTGTCAAACATTTAACGTATGTTTACGGAAAATACCCTGTTGCGTTGCGCAATTAACCCTCTGTTTACCGCCTGCTGTCTGAACGGAAAGGGGGGTGACAACTGTCTCCACTGTACTTTTTTAGTTGTTAATAATGATGTTTACGCATTTTCCTGCTCCCCTATGCGGGTAAAGGTAAGGGGAGCAGGCATCGATCTGAATGCCATTCTTGGTGATGAACTCCATTTCGGCAGCCGCCCTGTG
>CAZIKA010000219.1:0-2683 GCA_964539705.1 uncultured Prevotella sp.
GTCGTAAGCGCTATTATTGCGCTTACGCTTTTATCTCCGAAATATTCTTGATAGTAATATCGCGCTGTGGGAATGGTATCTCGATGCCATTCTCATTCAGTGTGTTATAGACGCATTTCAGTACCTCGCTGATGACGTATGCCCGTTTCACGGCTTCCACCCAAACATAGAGCTTGAAGTCTACGCTCGAGTCGTTCATGCCCACCATTCCTGAAGTGGCTTTCTTGCTCGGATCCATATATTCGATATGCAGGGCATTGACAGCATTCTCTACCAGCTCTGTCACTTGCTTCAGGTTCGAACCGTAAGCCACACCAAACGGCACCGCAGCCAGTATGTAACCGTTGTTCTTCGTCAGGTTCTTATAGTTCTTGGCAAACAGCTGGCTGTTCTGGAATGTAATCACTTCACCAAAGAGCGATTCGACGACGGTGGATGTGTAGCTGATGGAGGTCACCCTGCCCATTGTGTCGTCAACCTCTATGATGTCGCCTACCTTGATACGGCCAGCCATCAGCGTAGCACCGTAGTAGATATTCTCGATGATGTCCTTCGATGCGAAACCGATACCGGTTGACAGACCTCCTGAGATTGCCAGCAGCCAGGCAACGCTGACATGTAGGATGGAAAGTGACATCAACAGCCAGATACCCCATACCAGCACCTGGATAACGTTGCGTCCCATCACCTCTTTACTTGCTGCTGTCGACGGGTCTTGCTTATGGTAATGGTGTTTCATTAATGATAGGATGGTGCTCGAGATATAGGCGAAGATAAAGAATAGGTTCACCACCATGCAGAGTTTGATGATGCTCACCTGAAGGTTCTCCAGATAGATGAAGTTCTTCTTGAAAATCTGCCAGCACAGGTCGCTCAGATTAAACACGTCGGCAGCCCAGTAGATAGAGAGCATTACCGACATGACACCCATCACGGGGAGCACTACCTTATAGAACAGCATGTATGCCCATGTCTCGGTGATGGGCTTGTCGTTAAAGCCACGACGGATGCTATATAGTTTGAGGTACTGGCTCACGCAGGTGATGGTCAGTATACAGGTCAGTTGCATGATCCACCATATCAGTATCTGCACAGCCATCAGCGTATAGCCCATCCACGAGCATACTAGGGAGAGAATGAAGATAGCCTGCGAAATATAGGTGTAGAACATATCCGACTGTGGGATGTTCTGATGATGCTTTCTCATCATGCGCCATTGCCATAGTGCACAGAGCAGAAGCAATGGGGGAAATATAAGGTTCACCAGTTCCCTTGGAATCAGAATGATACGGAAAGCAATAACCATGAATCCCATGAAGAGGAGTGGGGCATATATGCGGAAAGCACTCCGTATTTGTTTGCCGCTAACCCTGAGAAGCAGGGATATCAGGATCACCCCCAGTAACCATGCGAATTCTATCAGTAGATTGCTAGCCATGAGGATAAAGTTCTGTTGCAGTGTAGCCTGCAGAATTCCCATAATCGCCGCAAACGTCACCGTTGTCGTCGCCATAATCACGCTGGAGCGCTTCAATAGAAATTCTTTGGTGTGGAAGCGCTTAGGAAGCAGCTTGAAGACAACTAGATTGAGTATGACGGCCACCAAGATGTAGAATCCAATGATGACAAACAGTTGGAGAATCACCGAACTGTCCCAGTCGGAGTCTTCCTGGTTAGGCGTGTACTTATCGATAATAACAGTTTTGGCTTCGCTCAGTTTTGCGGGATAGTCTTTGATAACTGCAAAATAGTTCTCGCCGCCATTTTTGAAGATGCTCGTCTGGATATCGTTGTAGCGCTTGTTGGCATAGTCGTTCAGGTATTTCAGACGTTGTTCTGTCATTTCGTAGAACGAAATATAGTCGGCTACCTGTGCCCTGTTCTCACTCAGCGTGTTCTGAATGTTGGTGGCCAATGTCAGACACACACTACGATCCGTCTTCGCACGCTCGTCGAGCAGTTCCAGTCTCATGGATTTCAAACTGTTGATAAGACTATCGTATTTAGCAATCTCTACGTCACTTTCTTCAAGATAAGCTTTGAAAGGTAGCTGTTGCTTCTGAAAACTTTGGTATTGCTCCGTTGCCTCATGACAGGCATAGGTCATGTCGAACACATAGCTCGAGTTCTGAGAGTACAACATCAGGGCGTTTTGGTTGCTTCGGTTGATGGTCTCCTTGAGTTGATCCACAATCTTCCGGGCTTCCTCTTTCCGTTCTTCTGCCTGCGAGGTCAACTCATTATGCTTCTGGGTTAACTCTGTGCGCAGCACATTGAGCGTTTGTGCTATACCTTGTTCTTTTAATACTGCCGATGCATCCGTGATGATTGCAAGTAGAAAGAGTAGGGATACTATTATCTTCTTCATGTACCTTGTTTTTTTTATTTTGGCTGCAAAATTACGAAAAGTCGAGTGCAGAACAAAATAAATTCGTCTATTTTTATGTCGAGACGCATTAATTTTACCATCTTTTCTCCAACTCCCAGTTATAGCAATAATGCTTAAAATGTCCATTTCTTATATTAATTTAATAAGGTGTAAAATTGCAGGTTTGTCAAGAAAGAGGAAAACCTGCAAATTTTTTATGAAAAAAAGTGTGGAAAAGTTTGGTAGTTCGGAAAAAAGTCGTACCTTTGCATCCGCTTTCGCTCAAAAACGAGTGAAGCACTAAGAAAGAGTTCT
>CAZIKA010000220.1:0-2682 GCA_964539705.1 uncultured Prevotella sp.
TCAACTGGTCGATACCCTTCTGCAGCTGCTTTGACTTCATGGGGTCATCGTTCTCGATATACTTGAACAACTCTGGTGAGAACGAGGGAAGTCCGCGGAAATGAAGTTGCTCACCCTCGGTAATGGTATCACCTATTTTAAATATGCCACCAGTATCAGGCAGACCTACAATGTCGCCTGGCCAAGCCTCGTCAATGGTACTCTTACGCTGCGCCATGAACTGTGTGGGTGAGGTGAAGCGCATGGTCTTTCCCTGACGAACATGCAGATAAGGCACGTTACGCTGGAACTTTCCAGAGCATACCTTACAGAAAGCGATACATGAGCGGTGGTTGGGGTCGATATTTGCCGTAATCTTGAAGATGAAGCCTGTGAACTTCTGCTCTTCTGGTTGCACCTCACGCTCCTCAGCCTTTGTAGGACGGGGCGATGGGGCAATCTCTACGAAGCAGTTCAGCAGTTCCTGCACACCGAAGTTATTCAATGCTGAACCAAAGAACACGGGAGCCACCTCAGCAGAGCGATAGGTCTCTACATCGAACTCAGGATAGACGCCATCTACCAGTTCCAGATCTTCACGCAGCTTTTCTGCATCCTGTTCACCGATGCGGGCATCGAGGTCGGGAGAACCGACCTCCACACTTACTTTCTCCGTAACGCGCTGCTTATCAGGCGTAAAGAGATCAAGCTTCTGTTCGTAGATATTATAGACGCCCTTAAACTTTGCACCTTGGTTGATAGGCCAAGAGAGGGGGCGCACCTTGATTTCCAATTCCTTTTCCAACTCATCAAGCAGGTCGAAGGGATCACGACCCTCACGATCCATCTTGTTGACAAAGATAATCACAGGTGTCTTGCGCATACGACAAACCGTCATCAGCTTCCTTGTCTGCGTCTCAACGCCCTTGGCACCATCCACAACGATGATAGCTGAATCCACAGCGGTCAGCGTACGGAAGGTATCCTCAGCAAAGTCCTGGTGACCTGGGGTATCGAGGATATTCACTTTATACTCAATATCCTTACCATCGGGGGTATAGTCGAACTCCATCACAGAGGTCGACACTGAGATACCACGCTGCTTCTCAATCTCCATCCAGTCGGAAGTAGCGGTCTTCTTAATCTTATTACTCTTCACGGCACCAGCCACCTGAATCTGTCCGCCAAAGAGCAGGAATTTTTCAGTCAGCGTGGTCTTACCGGCATCTGGGTGCGAAATAATCGCAAATGTTCTTCTACGTTCTATCTCCTGATTCATAATTTCTCAATACATTCTTTAAGGGATTCCTCCCAATAGGGTATCTCTATACCGTATGTTTGCTTGATCTTTGTCTTATCTAATACCGAATAGTGTGGACGGGCGGCTGGCGTAGGATATTCCGACGTGTGCAAGGGACGTACATGACAGTCCTTGATGCCTGCGATGCGATGGATGGCCTTGGTAAAGTCATACCACGAGATAACACCCTCATTACTAAAGTGATAGATACCAGGCACCACACCCTGATTGATAGCCGCGAAGATAGCTACTGCCAAATCGCGTGCATATGTGGGAGTACCTATCTGGTCGAAGATGACACCCAACTCCTGACGTTCCTTCCCCAGACGAATCATTGTCTTCACAAAGTTATTGCCAAAGGTGCTGTAGAGCCAAGCCGTACGGATAATCATCGACTTCTCGCAGAGTTTCTGTACATTGAACTCACCCACCAGCTTCGTCTTACCATAGACGCTATTGGGACAGGTCTCCTCATGCTCCGTATAGGGCGTGTGATTGGTGCCGTCGAACACATAGTCGGTGGAAATCTGAATCATCCATCCGCCACGCTGTCCCATAGCATGAGCTAAGTAAGCTGGTGCCTCGGCATTCAGCAGCTGACAGAGCGCTTCGTTCTCCTCTGCCTTATCCACGGCGGTATAGGCGGCACAGTTCACGATGCCGTCAATCTCATTCGCCTCGACGAAAGTCTCGATAGCCTCCTGATTGGTGATATCCAGTTCCTGTACGTCGGTATTAAAATAGGTGTGCTGTGGATTCTCACGCTCCAACAGTTGCACCTCGTTTCCCAACTGTCCGTTACAGCCCGTAACTAATATGTTCATTGTCTTAAAACTCCAATGGTTCCTCCTTATCCTTCTTATAATAGTCGCTGAGCATACCGATGAAGGTGGTCACCTCCTTGAGGGCGTGCTCCGTATTCGTTGTAATCTCCTTTTTCTGCAGGCGAAGCATCATCACACCATAGAGCAGGTTCAGACAGGTCTCTATCTCACCTTCCTCCTTATTGGCACCACGGTTGCGCAACTCCACGATAAACGGCAACACCTTGTAATACTCGGCATTATAGAAGGGGAACTTTGATGATCCAAGCAGTTGCTGATGCAGTTCCGTGAGCAGTTGCAGCGTCACCTTATTAATCTGCAGATGACCCTGTTCGCGACAGCCCTCTTCGTTCATCATCTTGATGAGGTTGCCAAACCAGTCGGCCTCCTCTTCCTTCTGCTCCTCATCATAGTCAAAGCGGTCGATATATTCGCGGCGGATACGTGCCAACGAACAGTCGAAAGCGCGTATCGTATCCTCCACCTGCCACATATAGAGCAGGTATTCCGCAATGTTATTCTTACGTAATTCCTGTGCAATAAACATAACAAAAGTCGCTAGAAAATATTATAGAGATG
>CAZIKA010000221.1:0-2662 GCA_964539705.1 uncultured Prevotella sp.
AGAAAGTAGCTACTTTCCTTGGTAAATAACGTGTGTTATTAATTTTGCTTCATTGTCTCAAGCACCAGTCGGATTTCCTCATAGGAAATATCAGGTGGACAAAGTTCCTTGATAGCCGAGGTGCTGGCATTGGAGTCGGCCATGTGTATGGCACGTAGAATTGTCTGTTGATGATTCTGAGGAACAAGATCGTCAATTGAGAGTTCGCCCGTAGAGATATAACGGGCCAGATGACCAAAGATAGTGCCTATTGTAAGGCCGCGCTCGCGGGCTATCAGTTCAGGTGTTTTACCTTGTAGGTAGAGGTTGTAACTGATAGCCCACGTTTTTTCTTTTTGTGGCTTGGGCTCTTTGGCTTTCTTCTCACGTTTCTTTTTCTTCAGCGTCTGTTCATCCATCGCATCCAGTTGTGAGTGTTGCTTCTGACGCAGATAGTCGGCGATAGTGAAGGTGCGTTCAGACATCTGTTGAAGCAGATAACGGCGCGATAGCCAAGCTTGTCGCAGGTCGGCATAGTTCTCCGTGAGTCGTTTCATGGCTTGCTTGTTCTGCGACTTGATGTCAGGAACTACGGACAGCGGTTTCGACAAGATCTTATCGAGTTCCTGCTCAAAATAGGCAGCACTTCGTTTTATGCGTTCCAGAAATTCCTCCTCGCGCAGTTGGTCAATCGTCATCAGTTGAATCCTTGTCAACCATTTGTCGGCAATGGCAATCACCTGTTGCTTGTAGTCCTCCAACGCCCGCTTGTGCAGCTCGGCGATATCAGTATGACTGCGATAGAAGAACTCGATGATGATGCGTCCTAGGTATTCTTCACGGTAGAGGATATCCTTGAAGTCAAAGAGTTCCATCAGTAGATAGCGGTAATACTCGTCCTTGAGTGTGGGCAATTGCTTGATACTCTGCTGAGCAGCCTCCTCCTGATGTTCTATATAATGATCCACGCGTGCATCGTTGATGATGGCATGTGGTGGAATCTGAGAGGCAAGCACCATCCCTTCAAGCGTCTTACAACGGCTTAATGCGACGTACACCTGACCAGGCGCAAACGACAGGCTGGCATCAATGATGGCATGTTCGAAGGTTAGTCCCTGACTCTTATGAATGGTGATGGCCCATGCCAGTCGCAGGGGCAGTTGCGAGAACTTTCCTAATACCTCGCTCTCAATCTCGCGTGTTTGTTCGTTGAGCGTGTAGCGTGCGTTCTCCCATTCCAGTGGTTCTACCTCTATAGCTGCGGCGTCGCCAGAACAGAATACCTCCAGTCGGTTGTCTTCTGCCAATGTCACATGACCAATCTTTCCGTTAAAATAGCGGTGTTCGCCTGATGGGTCGTTCTTCACGAACATCACCTGAGCACCTTCTTTCAGTGTTAGCGTCTCGGCTGTAGGGTAGGAGTATTCAGGAAAGGTTCCCTCTATCCTTGCCCTATAAGTACAGGCATGACCAGGCAGTTTCTTCAGTTCCGACTCGTTATAGTTGTTCGCCATCTGGTTGTGGGTTGTCAGTCGGATATATCCTTCTTCAGGTTTGGGGATGAATGTTGGCTGATAGCGAGTGTTCAGTAGTGCGAGGTCTTCTGATGTAGGATGTCCCTCGCGAACATGGTTCAGTAGCGCAAGGAAGGTCTCGTCTTGCTGGCGATAGACCTGTTCCAGTTGGATGGTGACGTATTCTATCTCAGCCAGCGCCTTGGAACCAAAGAAATAGGGCGTGTCGTAATATGGCTTTAGCATCCGCTCGTCCTCTGGTGTTACAACGGGCGTCAACTGTTGCAGGTCGCCAATCATCAGCAGCTGCACCCCACCAAAGGGTTTGTTTCTGTCGCGATAACGACGCATCACACTGTCGATGGCATCCAGCAAGTCGCTTCGCACCATGGATATCTCGTCGATAATCAGTAGGTCGAGCGAGGCGATAATCTTTCGTTTCTCCTTGCCAAAGTCGAACTTACTCTCAATTTTAGCGCCAGGCACGAAGGGCGAGAAAGGCAGTTGGAAGAAAGAGTGAATAGTCATGCCGCCTGCATTGATAGCAGCCACGCCCGTAGGTGCCACCACAATGCTGCGTTTGCTACTATTCTCTACTACTTTCTTCAGAAATGTGGTTTTTCCCGTTCCAGCCTTACCTGTCAAGAAGATGCTGCGCCCCGTGTGTTCAACAAAGTCCCACGCGTTGCGCAATTCTATATTTTGCTCCATGTATCTTTTTACCAATTTTGATTTGCAAAGGTACGAATAAGCGAGAACAATACAAAATGAAAAATCGCTTTTTTCATTTTTATTGTCGAGCGAGAGTAACTTCGAGGCGAAAAGCCTCAAAGTTACGAATATTTTTGTATCTTTGCAAGCGAAAAGATACCTTTTTATAAGTTAACGAAACGGATTATGCTCACAGAGAAGACCATGGAGAAACTGCGAATCCTTGCGGAGTCGGCGAAGTACGATGTGTCGTGCTCGTCGAGTGGCACTGTGCGCAAGGGGAAGCAGGGTATGGTGGGCAATACCGTTGGTGGCGTGGGTATCTGTCACTCGTTTGCTGATGATGGGCGTTGCATCTCGTTGCTGAAGGTGATGCTGACCAACTACTGCATGTACGACTGCGCCTACTGCATCAATCGTCGCACCAACGACATCAAGCGCGCCACGCTCTCCGTTTC
>CAZIKA010000222.1:0-2662 GCA_964539705.1 uncultured Prevotella sp.
CGTAGATTCAAAGATTCACACGGAGATATTTGGTTCTGACCATTGTCCGGTGGAATTGGAGATAAAATAAAAGAAAAAGGGATGGCCGAAATGGTCACCCCTTTCTCTTGAACTAAAATATATCATTTTGCCAGTTTAAAGTTGACGGGTAGGGTGTAGGTAGTCTCTACGCGCTTGCCGTTCTGGCGGCCGGGCTCCCAACGAGGCATGTTGCGCACCACGTGGATGGCTTCTTCCTTCAAAGCTTCTACGGTATCGTAAAAGGCTTTTACTTTTTCTGCATCTTCCTCATCACCTTCTTTCATTTCTTTTTGAAATTCGGTGTTCACTGTACGTGATGGGCTATTCACATCCGTCATCTTGGCTATCGGAGAAGAAACCTTGACCTCTGCGATTTTTGGTGAGCGTACGAATCCAGTTTTGTCGATGACAAACTTTACGATAATCTCTCCCTCTACCTGCATTTCGCGAGCTACGACGGGATAGCGCAGGTGGGTGCTCAGATACTTCATAATCTCGCCTTGTCCGCCAGGGAATGATGGTGCCTGCTCCATGATGGTGATTGTCTGGTTATCACCGCTGTTCACGTCGTTGTCCTTGTAACGCGGGTCGTTACTGTCAATATTGCCGTGAACACCCGTCACCTGAATGGGGGAAATCAGCGTGTTAGGATCGAGCTTTATTTCCAATTTGTTGCCGGTGATGTCAACGGTCTTAGTATTCATGCCTACGAACGAGACGCGGATCTTGTTCTGGGGGTTCTTCACCTTGAGTGCGAAGTTGCCGTTGAAGTCGGTGATGGTGCTGCCCACGATGCGGCCGTAGCCGTCAATCTCTACAACATTGGCTCCAATAAGAGCCCCAGTTTCATCTTTCACGGTGCCGGTGACCTTGTCGCCAGCCTTCACTTCGTCAGCCCTGGGCTCTTCCTTCACCTCCTTCACGGGTGCAGGAGTCTCGATGATTTCGGGCTCTTCAACCTCGGTGGTGAGGGCCTCCACGATGGGTTGCTCAATAACCTCTACGCTACTGTCAACGACTTCTTTCAGCGCCTCTTTGGGCTTTGAGAAAGCTGTGAGTGCGATGCCTACGAGGGGTACGGTGATGGCGATCCATGCGATGCGCCACCAGTGTGACTGTTGTTTCTTCATCATAATAATTCGTTTTTTAATGTTAAGATTAAACGAACATGCCAGCGCGTAGGCCTCCGCTCCAACTGTCCGCAGGATTAATAAGCGTTGATAGTCACGACTTTGGATGTGATAATGATTGATCACTTCATCGTCAGCTTCGTATTCGTGAACTACTTTTATTTCTTTCATAACAAGCCAGCATACGGGGTTTACCAGTGTGCATAACAGGATAAACACGAGGTCGAGGGGGTGCAGCAGGCGGATGTGCGAAAGCTCATGGTGCATACTGGCACGACGGGCAAAGCCGTTTTCCTTGTCGGAAATGACGATATAGTTCATCCAACTGAAGGGCCCGTACTGCTCGCTGTGAACAACCAGCCGTATCCATCTGCCCACCTTGCGCGTGCGCTTGCCACGCAGGAAGCGTATCATCTTCACCAGCGACTTCAGCCAGCCGATAGTTTGTATGGCAATATAAATAAAGTACGTTAGGGCAAGGATGAGGAAGACCTTTTGCCAAGTAGTAAGCGAGAAGTCTTGAGTGGTAAGTGAGAAGTCTTGCGCACTCAGTGCCGACACTTCAATGGGTTCATACTCCATGGCGTTCACTCGGCACACCTCTGCTATAGGCTCCATCTGCTCGGTGGTGGTGATGTGGATGAGTGGCAACAAAGCCGACACCACCACGCTGCCCAGCAGGAAGTAGCGGTTGAAACGATGGAACGTGCTGCCGCTGAAGCACATCTTGTACAATAGCAAGAATGCCGACAGACACAGCGCCCACTCAATGATGTATATTACAAAGCTTCCCATATTATTCCTCCTCTACCATTTTGATGAGTTCCTTCAGTTCGTCCACACTCACGTCGTGCTCTTTCACCAGATTCGAGATGAAACTCATGTACGATCCGCCGAAGAATTTCTTCACGTTTTCTTTGTTGATGGCGTTGATGTATTGCTCGCGCGAAACTGCTGCATCGTACATGTAGAATTTCGGGCTTAGTTCCTTATGATGAATCATGCCGTGCATCTCCAGACGGCGTACATAGGTGGCAATGGTGTTGAAATGAGGCACTGGCTCAGGAAGGTAATTGATGAGGTCGCGAATGGACTGTTCACCATGCTGCCACAGCACTTCCATAATGGTCATTTCCTTATCGGTTAGCTTCTTCATAATCGAATACTTTGATGACAGTTTTTAGTTGACGTTGCAAATATAACTACAAATTGTAGTAACCTCCAAATTTCTTTATTCTTGTTAACAATACATATGTAGTTGTTAACATAATCCACAGGCCTTTCAGATAAAGAGCAAATGTTGTAGTTCTTTTGTAGATTTTTAATGGGTATATTCAAAAAGAATAGTTACCTTTGCACCTGAAAACTAAAAACCTTACAGGAAATGCAAAATAACAGCAAGGCGTTTATCTATTTCATCTGCTCTGTTTCGGCGATGGGCGGATTGCTCTTCGGCTACGACTGGGTGGTGATAGGTGGCGCAAAACCTTTCTACGAACAATTCTTTGAAA
>CAZIKA010000223.1:0-2633 GCA_964539705.1 uncultured Prevotella sp.
ATATGCAGGCCTTTATTCCGCAGATTCAGATCAACGCGAATATCATTGCTCATCTGGATTGTCTTTTGTCTTTTGCAAAAGTAGCTGAGGAAAACAATTATATCCGTCCTGTAATCGATAGTTCTGAGGTTATCGACATTAAGCAAGGACGGCATCCCGTCATCGAAAAAGAGCTTCCAGTAGAGGAGCGTTATGTGCCTAATGATATCTTGTTAGATAATGAGCGTCAGCAGATTATCATCATAACGGGTCCTAATATGGCTGGTAAATCGGCGCTGTTGCGTCAAACGGCCTTGATAGTACTACTGGCCCAGATTGGTTGTTTCGTGCCTGCAGAGGCCGCGAGAATCGGTCTGGTGGATAAGATTTTTACTCGTGTAGGTGCTTCAGATAATATCTCTCTGGGCGAATCTACGTTTATGGTGGAAATGACGGAAGCATCAAACATCCTGAATAACGTCTCTTCGCGCTCGTTAGTGCTGTTTGATGAGTTGGGTCGTGGTACGTCTACTTACGATGGTATTTCGATTGCTTGGGCTATCGTAGAGTATCTGCATGAGAATGCGAAAGGACATCCGCGTACGCTCTTTGCTACTCACTATCATGAGCTCAACGAGATGGAGAAAAACTTCTCTCGCATCAAGAACTACAACGTCTCTGTAAAGGAAGTTGATGGTAAGGTGATCTTCCTACGTAAACTGGAGCGTGGTGGCTCAGAACACTCATTTGGTATTCATGTGGCTGAGATTGCAGGTATGCCTCGCAGCATCGTGAAGCGTGCCAACGTGATTCTGAAGCAGTTGGAAAGCGAGAACGCACAAGTGGGTGGGGTAGGGAAGCCTACAGCCGAAATAGCTAATAGTCGTGAGGGTATGCAGTTGTCGTTCTTCCAATTGGATGATCCTATTCTCTGTCAGGTTCGCGACGAGATTCTGGGTATCGACGTAAATAACCTTACGCCTTTAGAAGCGCTCAACAAGCTAAACGATATCAAGAAGATAGTTTCAGGAAAATAAAATATTCCCACGCTGGGACTGCTTGAGTCCCAATGTGGGAATAACTTAGTCCCAACGTGGGACTTATTTGTTCCCACCGTGGGAACAATTTGCTTTCTTGGCTTTAACCATGTAATATATGCCGATAACGATAAAGGGAACACTAAGTATTTGTCCCATATCGAACGGGAGGCCCTGTTCAAAGGCTTCCTGTACTTCCTTGAAGTATTCGATAAAGAAGCGGAAGGTGAAGATATAAGCCAGGCAGAGGCCGAAATAGAAGCCTGTGCCAACCTTTTGTGGCATCTTTTTGTAGAGGATTATCATGATAAGGAAGAGTAGGGCATAGGCGATAGCCTCGTAGAGCTGACCAGGATGGCGCAGTACGACATTTTGAGGTCCGTCGTTCTGAACAAACCAGAAGGCCCAAGGCAGACTCTCGTCTGTTATCTTTCCTACAATCTCTGAGTTCATCAGATTGCCTATGCGGATGCAGCAGGCCGTGATTCCTGTGGCAATAGCGATATTGTCAAGCACGGTCCATGCAGGCACCTTAAAGCGACGCACATAGAGTAGGAGAGAGATGATCAGTCCCAACGTACCTCCATGAGATGCAAGCCCTTGATAACCAGTCATGTGCCAACTGCCTGTAGCATCGATATGAATAGGCAGGAACATCTCAATAACACCCTTCCATGAAGTCAGGAAATAGTCGGGTTGATAGAAGATGCAATGCCCTAGGCGGGAGCCAATCAAGATACCCATGAAGCAATAGATGAACAGAGGCTCGAACTTCTCATTAGGGATGTTCTGCTTCTTATACAGCCAGCGCACCATCAGGTAAGCCAAAGCCAGTCCGATGAGCCACATCAGCGAGTACCAGCGGATGCTGAAAGGACCTATGCTAAAGGCATCGAGCGACGGATTCCAAGTGATGAAAAGAAGGGATTCTATCATGGTCGTTATTCCGTTATATCGTTATCACGTAATACCGCCTTAGACATTAAATCTAAAGTGCATGATATCGCCATCTTGCACCACATAGTCCTTACCTTCTACGCCCATCTTGCCAGCCTCGCGAACAGCGGCTTCTGAGCCGTATTTCAGGTAGTCCTCGTACTTGATAACCTCAGCACGGATAAAGCCTTTCTCGAAGTCGGTATGGATGACACCAGCGCACTGGGGAGCCTTCCAACCTTTCTTATAGGTCCAGGCCTTTACCTCCATCTCACCAGCGGTGATAAAGGTCTCGAGGTTCAGCAGAGCATAGGCCTTCTTAATCAGACGGTTTACGCCGCTTTCCTCCAAACCGAGTTCCTCAAGGAACATCTGCTTGTCTTCGTAAGACTCGAGTTCGGCGATATCTTCCTCTGTCTTAGCTGCGATAATCATAGCTTCAGCACCTTCTTCTTTAGCCAGAGCCTCTACTTTCTTAGTGAAGTCATTGCCATTCTTGGCATCAGCTTCGCCTACGTTGCAGACATAGAGCACGGGCTTTGAGGTCAACAGGAAGAGGTTCTTAGCACAGTCCTGTTCTTCCTTGCTCTCGAACTCCACGATACGGGCGTTCTTGCCTTGGTCAAGCACCTCTTTATATGCCTTCAGCACAGTTACTTCTACCTTAGCGTCTTTATTGCC
>CAZIKA010000224.1:0-2628 GCA_964539705.1 uncultured Prevotella sp.
GTCCACAGATAGCTGTAGTAACCGGCAGCATAGCCTCCACCCCATACGTGGTTGAAGTAGCTGGTGTAATAGCGGGGAGGTATCTGGGCATCCAACAGTCCTACCTGACGCAGAGCTTCTGTTTCAAACTGTGCTGCCTGTTCTGCAGAAGGAATCTCCTTTGAAGAAAGCATGTGCCAAGCCAGGTCCACGCAGGTAGCTGCGAGGTTCTCGCCCAGGGCATAGGCTGTCTGGAAGTTGATGCTCTTCAGCATGCGCTCCTTCAGCTCTGCTGGCATGGGCTCATTTGTCTTGTAATGACGGGCGTAGTTATCAAATACCTCAGGAATAGAGGCAAACGACTCGTTGAACTGTGAGGGCATCTCTACGAAGTCGCGAGCTACGCTGGTGCCGCTCAGCTTGTTATACTGACAGTTAGAGAGGATGCCATGAAGGGCGTGTCCAAACTCATGGAACATGGTGGTCACCTCATCCCATGTCAGCAATGAGGGCTGACCTTCTGGTGCTTTGGCGCTGTTGCATACATTAAAGATGATAGGCAACTGGTTGCGCTGACGACTCTGTTTCTGGAAACCGTCCATCCAGGCGCCACCGCGCTTTGTGGGACGACGGAAATAGTCAGTATAGAACAGAGCCAGCGACTTGCCGTCTTTGTCAATCACCTCGTAAACCTTCATATCGGTGTGGTACACGGGGATGTCTGTGCGCTCCTTGAATGTGAGGCCGTAGGCACGGTTGGCTGCATAGAACACACCGTTGATCAGTACGCTGTCAATATTGAAGTAAGGCTTTACCTCATCATCAGAGATATTTAAGAGCTCCTTCTTCATCTTGGCAGAATAATAGAAACGGTCGTAGGGCTGCAACTGGAAGTCGGCACCCTCTGTCTTGCGGGCATAGTCTTCAATCTCCTTGCTCTCGGCATCAGCCTTTGGCTTGTACTGACTGATAAGGTCCTTCAGGAAAGCATACACGTTCTCAGGGGTCTTTGCCATCGTGTTCTCCAGTGAGTAGGAGGCATAGTTGGGATAGCCCATAAGCTCAGCTTTCTCGGCACGCAGTTTTGCCATCTCGCTGACAATCGTAAAGTTGTTGTGCGAGTTAGTACCATCTGCACGATGGATAGAAGCCTCATAGACCTTCTTGCGCAGGTCGCGGTTGTCGAGGCTGGCCAGGATAGCCTGCTGTGTGGTGTTCACGATGACGATAGCATAAGGTGCTTTCTTGCCTCTGCTCTCGGCATCTTTCTCGCACTGGGCGATATCGGCATCGCTGAGTCCGGCAAGGTCTTCTTTCTTGTCCACCCATACCACAGCATCGTTCACAGCCTCTTGTAGTTGGTCGCCCCACTTCTGTTGCAGGTCAGAGATGCGCAGGTTGATCTCCTTCATGCGCTCCATCTTATCGTCTGGCAGCAAGGCACCTTGGCGTACGAACTCCTTATAGATCTCTTCTGTGAGCTTCTTATCCTCACCTTCCAACGTGGCATACTCCTTGTCGTACACCTGACGGATACGCTCGAAGAGTGCTTTATTGAATGAAATCTCGTTTTCCAAATCGGTCAGCATGGGCATCACCTTCTTCTCAATCTCACCAATCTCGGGTGTCTTGTCGGCTTCTGCCAAAGCGAAGAATGTACGACTGACGCGGTCGAGCAGCTTTCCACTCTCTTCGTAGGCCAGGATCGTGTTCTCAAAAGTGGCCGAGTCGGTGTTATCAGTAATAGCCTTGATCTCGTCGCGTGACTGTTGGATGGCAACCTCGAAGGCGGGCAGATAGTCATCAACCTGTATCTTACTGAAGTCAGGAGCGCCGAAAGCTATTTCACTCTCCTGCAGTAGCGGGTTCTCGCGCTGTGACTGTTGACAGGCGGTTAACGACATCACCGTAGCCGATGCAATTCCTAAAGCCATAAGTGTCTTTGTTAGTTTCATATAATGATGAATTATGAGTTATTTAGATTCTTCCTTCTTCGTGATAAGAGTAGTAGCTGCCGTCGGTGATGATCAGGTGATCCATGAACTTGATGCGCATCACGTTGCAGGCTTGTCTAATACTCTCTGTCAGGTCATTGTCAGCCTGACTGGGCTTCAAATTCCCTGATGGATGATTGTGACAGACAGCCAGGATGGTGGCGTTGCTTAGTACGGCCTCACGCATGATGATGCGCACATCGACGCTTACTTCAGAGATGCCGCCGTGAGCAATGCGCAGCTTTTTGATCAGCTTGTAGTTCTGGTTCATCAACAGAATCCAGAACTCCTCTACGTCGAGGTCCTGCATCACGGGGTGCATGTGGTTGTATATCCTCGTGGCTGTGCCCAGGTCGGGGCGCTCCTCCGCACTCTCCATCTGTCGGCGTTTCCCTAGTTCGCAGGCAGCCATAATGGTGATAGCTTTCGCTGGTCCCACGCCGTTGTATTTGCAGAGGTCATGAATACTCATCTTTCCCAGCGTGTTCAGGTTATTGTTGCAGTCGTTCAGGATACGTTTCATCAGCGACACCGCATCCTCCTTTGGACTTCCAGATCCCACCAGTATAGCCAGCAGTTCGGCATCGCTCAACGCCTGCGCCCCCAACCGCTCCATCTTTTCGCGAGGTCTGTCTTCCTCAGCCCATTGGTTGAT
>CAZIKA010000225.1:0-2592 GCA_964539705.1 uncultured Prevotella sp.
ATGCGCTCTGCCTCGTTCATCTTACGCTCCAAGCGAGCACCTGCCACGTAGGCAATACTGGTAACACCTCCTGCCTTCTTGATGAGGTCGCTCAGACGTTCGTTCTGCTTGGTTAGCGAGTAGTCGCCTGTAAACTGCACTTCACCTTCTACCGTGACGTTCTGCTGAACCTTGTATCCAGGGCTCTTACGCACAAACACCTCGTCGAAAGGCTGCAGATGGAAGCCTGGCTCGCCATCAATGACGAAACCGTCTTTCAGGGCGAAGTTAAATGACTCACCAAGTATAGAGTCAGCTTCCGTAGCTGTTGGGTTAACGATACGGCGCGATACAAATACGTTGACCATAGCAGCCGTCTCTTTCAGTCCACCTGCTTGTAGCACGAAGTCTTCCAAGGTCTCGTTGGCTGCATAACGATAAACACCCGGATAGCGCACCTCTCCGTGAATGGTGATCGTTTGTTCTTCCTGCACATCCTGTCGGGTAGGGACGAAGAGTACGTCCTCGTTTTGTAGGGGAATATCCGTGGCTGTACCCTCCATGATGCCAGCAATATCAACGGGAATCACTTCCAGCGTGCGGTCTTTCTTCATGCGGTGCATCACGGCGTGAGCTGTGAAGGCATCTTCCGTTACGCCTTCGCAATATTCCATCAACGTCTTCACGCTGTTGATTTGCTCGCCCAACTGATACATACCAGGGCGGAATACGGCACCTTTGACCTCTACCATGTTAGAATATCTGTTCAACACAGAGTCAACCAGAACAGAGTCACCATCTGCCATGTGGAACGAGCCCATGTCAAATTCGTTGACGTTGAAGACAGATAGCTGCGTGCCCTGTTTGCGGATGACGCGTACAGACTTTCTATATGCATCGCTGGCGAAATCACCAGAATAGGCAATCAGCGATTTCATGCTCTCGTCGCGTTTCATCTCATAATACATGGGTCGTTTTACCTTACCAGTCACGTTAACCATGCAGTCGTAGGTGCCCACGGTGATGACATCGTTATCGGCCAGTCTTACGTTGCCTTTCAGATTGCCGTTCAGGATGTAATCATATACGTCAACCGTTGTCACTAATCGGTTGTTGCGATACACCTTGATATTACGCAACGTACCAATGTCATTAGGACCGCCAGCCATGTAAAGAGCATGGAACACGGTAGCAAAGGCAGATAGCGTATATGAGCCAGGGGTCTTCACTTCACCCATCACATTGACGGTGATAGTACGTGTCTGTCCAACAGAGAACTGGATGTTTGAGCTGCTGTAGCGTGTTCCCAACTTAGACTTTACGCGAGCGTTGGCCTGCTCAACGGTAAGCCCACCTAATTGTATTGGACCGAAATCTTCCACTACCACGTAGCCATCGGGTGAGATGGTCTCTTCAATGGTTTTCTGTGAGGCTCCGTAAATATCAATGAATACAGCATCGCCAGCGCCAAGGATGTAGTTCTGTGGGGTGGCGATATTCATGGCAGGCTCAAAAGTCAGGTCTTCGTTCTGAAACAGGTCGTGACCGAAGATCTTCTTTTTCGAACGCTTCTCATACTCGTCTTTTGCTTTCAGATAGTCTTTGATGACTTTCTGGTCGTATATATCGAAGGAGTCAGGCATAAAGATGTCCAGCTCTTTCTTGAGCTTGAGGGCCTCTGCCTCTGTCTCTGTGGTTTTTTCTTCGTCATCATCATCCAATGAGATACGGCGCTGCTTCTTGTCTTTCAGTTTCTGAGTAGATTTGTTGTCGTCAGTTTTCTTCTCATCACCGTTGTTCTTTCGCTGGCGCTTGTCCGTGCCCAGGGTCTTGTCCTTCACCGTACCCAGTCCTTGGTCTTTCTGCAGGCGCTCGGCCTTTTGTTGCACACGTTTAATCTGGTCGGTAGTAACACCTTTCTGAACCAGCTTCATAGCAATCTCCTGCTGGGTGGAGCCAGCTTTCTGCTCTTTCATGACGAATCTGATGATTTGTTCGTCGGTCATTGACGACTGAGCCGACATGTTGGCACAGGTCAGGAGTAATATTCCTAATAGGAATAGGTATTTTTTCATGTTTTACAATATATTGTTAGCGTATTAATACATAAAATAAAACTGCCAAACGGCAAAATTATTGCAAAGGTATGAAAAAAAACTCGTTTTTGATGTCTAATTTCTAAATTTTTTATACCTTTGCATCGCAGTACCGCTTTTTCGTATGTTAAAAGAAGGTTACTCTCGCATGGGGTTGACTGGATTTGACGGCAAGCTGAGATGGTACGTAAGCACGCGGAGCTGGGCTATGGGAGGCTCCTTAATCTCTTCTGTAGGAAAATTAATTGGCAACAACGAGTATGCTCTCGCTGCCTAATCGAAGTATAGTAGATTACTGGCTTAATTCCCTTACAAGGTGAGGGAACGGGACGTCGCTCCAAGGATCTTGTTCCGAATCCGAAGATCAAGCGGCGCAGGTTAAATCGGAAATAGCCACAGTAGACCTCGATGCTGTGGTGAGATTCAGAGGATAAGGCTGTGATTGGTGGCTTGGGTCTTGTTACAGCACGAAAATGAAGTCCAAGATAAGCGTGTAGAAAGCGTATGGTTTCCTTGT
>CAZIKA010000226.1:0-2505 GCA_964539705.1 uncultured Prevotella sp.
AAATCCGATATAAAAGTTTGGATTGTTCGCGTTTTCTTTTTATCTTTGTGGAATAAAAGCAAATGTTTGAAATGAGGAGACCAGAAATCGTTAAACAGATTCGGCAGGCTGTGCGCCAGACAGACCCTACAGCAACAGTTATTCTGTATGGGTCAGAAGCTTGTGGCGATGCCCGTCCTGATAGTGATATTGATGTCTTGATACTCCTTGAAGGTGATAAGCGCGATTTGCAGCGTGAATCAGAAATGTCTGGTGCTCTTTATGACGTGGAACTTGCTACAGGTGTTTTGGTCAGCCCCATGATTATGCTTCGCAGTCAATGGGAGAATCGTTCATTCAAAACACCCTTTTATATTAATGTTGTCAACGAAGGTATTCAGTTATGAACGAGACATTAGACGAACAAAGCAGAGAGGCACTTGGACGCATTCAAGTAATGGGGATCATTTCTCAGACTTGTTCCCATAATCTCCAAAGATTTTTATGTGTTTTTCTATTTGTTGCAGGCTTGTTAAACACCAGTTCTATGATGGCTCAAAAGTCGGAAGGAAAAGTGGTAGAGGGAAGAATGCATACCATAATATATAAAACCGATGGAACGCATGTAGAGGGCTATCTGTCTCATCATATTCTTTATGGATCCAGATATCTGTTTAAGATGGATGACATGCCTTATGCCAAAGTATTTCTGAGTGAAGAGCATAAGTTTAATGAGCGTCGCAGGAAGACTCTGCTCGACACTTTCTATATGTATCCTGAAATGGAAGATGTTATCAAACAACTTACAAAAGATAAAGTTGCTGAGGACCCTTTCTATATCATCAGGAAACTAGATGATATTTTATCTATGCAGAAATCTGATGATTAGGGTCTTTAATCATATTTTTTCGGCTATCGCATTGTTGCTCCTGACAGCGCTATTCTCTTCGTGCGCCACCATTATATCTGGAACATCAGCAAAGATTCATATTGATGGCAATGTTGATGAGCCTGTAAACATCGTTACCTCTAAGAATGTTTATCGTGACATCTCACTTCCCACTACCGTAGAAATAAAACGGCGCAATCTTGACGGGCAACATATACAAATCAATTCTGAGAACTATGCCTTCAGTGATATCGTACTGCGTAAATCGGTTAACCCTTGGTCAATCTTAAGTGCTGCCTTTTATGGTATCCCTCTTATAGTGGACCTTATGACGAATGCTGCTAGTAAACCTGCACAGGATAACTTCTTCATCACTCCTGATGCTCCTTGTTCGCAAGCAGACTCTCTGCATAGGGCCGATTCTTTGCGATGGGCAGAAGCAGAAAGAGAGGTTATGGAGCAACTACAAGCACGTCAACTACCCAAACGCTATAAAAGGCACGAGTTGCGTGGCGGCTTAGGATTCGGAGAATGTCAGGCATCCCATGATAGGGACAAAATGATAAACAGTTTCAAGGAACGCTATGGCCTAGAGGAGATGTGGGAGGCTGAGGATTTCAGGGGCGATGCCTACCTGCAGGCAGGCTTGGAGTATCATTATAGATTAAATAGGAAATGGGAGATTGGCATACTGGCCAACTGGGGTGCTTCTAAAGAAATTTATTCACAGGACTATGATTCATATGGAAACGTCTATAATCCACCTTCTACGGAAGCTTATAACCCTAGCCAGTTTGCAGATGCCACTGAAACCTGTCGCTTTTTCACTTTTGCCCCATCAGTAAGATACACTTGGTATGAAACCATAGGTTGTAGAACTTACTCGCGCATAGCATTAGGTGCCATGCGTCATCATCTTGTATTTGACTATAAGCGCTTTCCGTGGGTAGAGGATTATGAGGCTCGCAGGAATATAATAGAAACGCAAACACCCTTATATGCTGATGGTTCAGACAATATAAAATGGCGTATGGCTTACCAGCTGACAGCAATTGGTGCATCTATAGGCGGCAAATCCTTTAATCTCTTTGGGGAACTGGGCTACGGCAGTCTTGGAATCGTACGACTTGGAATAGGCATCATGTTTTAAAAGATCACGGATCAGTAGAGACAGATAATGAAGTGAACCTCAGAAAGTGCGTTTTCTTGGGCGGAAAACGGCGTTTTCCTCCAAGGAAAACAATATTTTCCAAGCCAGAAAACGATGTTTTCCAGGCAGGAAAATGCAATTGTCTTACGTATTATTCATGAAGAATTCGAGGCAATTCGTGATAAAGGAAACATACAATTGTACATGAATACCTCACAAATTATCAACGTTTTTGATAAAAAAAATCTAGAAATTGCTTTTCTGCTGCCACCTACTGCCACCCTACTGCCACCACTTTTTGCCCTAAAATAAGGCGTTTCTGGAAATTGGTGGCAGCATGGCAGTAGATTCAAATATTCATAGAAAGTAATAGGATATCATAGACCAGTTCTTCTTGCGCCGTGGAAAAAGGATTAGGAAAACAGAATTGTTAAAACTAACCCTTTTTTCCATTTTTCTGTCCAAACATTTGGATGATATTACTTTT
>CAZIKA010000227.1:0-2497 GCA_964539705.1 uncultured Prevotella sp.
GTACTCTAACAGCTTGCTGTGGGATGAGGCTCACGATGGTGAAAATGGTGAGAATCCAACCTCTGGCGAACTGTATTCCGTACGTCCTATATAGTAGTCACCTTCCCGACGGTCTATGATAACTCGCATCACGCTACCGACCTTCTCTTCTTCCAACTCAGCACTGATGTTCTGCTGGACACGCATCAGTTTATCCAAACGCGCCTGTTTAACATCCTCTGGCACGTCATCCTCATAGTGTTCAGCTGAGTAGGTACCGTCTTCCTCGGAATATGCGAAGGCGCCCATACGGTCGAAACGGGCCCATTTAGTGAAGGCCAGCAGTTCCTGAAAGTCTTCGTCCGTCTCGCCAGGGAAGCCCACCATCAGGGTCGTACGCAGGCAGATACCAGGCACCTCGCGGCGTATACGTTCCACGAAGTCGTAGGTTTCCTGTTTGGTCACGTGACGACGCATGCGACTAAGCATGTGGTCAGAGATGTGCTGGAGGGCAATGTCCAAGTAGCGGCAGACGTTCTTCTTTTCACGGATGACATTGAGCAGCTCCCAAGGGAAGTGCGTAGGATAGGCATAGTGCAGTCGTATCCACTCGACACCTTTGATGTCTGCCATCTTATCGATGAGCTCAGCGATATGCTGCTTACCGTCTATGTCCACACCATAATAGGTCAGTTCCTGGGCGATAATCTGAAACTCTTTTGTACCTTGACTGACCAGCCAGCGAACCTCGTCCAGTATCTCTTCCATCGGACGGCTCTGGTGACGCCCGGTAATGAGCGGTATAGCGCAGTAGGCACAATGTCTGTCACAGCCCTCCGAGATCTTGATATAGGTATAGTGCGATGGTGTCGTGATATGCCGATGAATCATGGGGACTGTCCCCGTGATAGTAGCATAGCGTAGATCATGGGGACTGTCCCCGTGATCCTCATCCAAATCCTTCAGCAACTGCTTATAATTGAACTTGCCATACCATCCGTCAACTTCTGGAATCTCGGCCTCAAGGTCTGCCAAATAGCGTTCCGAGAGACACCCCATGACATAGAGGTGCTCTATTCTGCCTTCAGTCTTTGCCTGTGCAAACTCCAGGATGGTATTGATGCTCTCCTCCTTGGCGTCGGCTATAAAGCCGCAGGTGTTGATGACGACGATCTCACCCTGAGGGTCATCGCTGTCGTGCGTACACCGATAGCCGTTGGCCTCCATCAAGCCCATAAGCATCTCGCTGTCAACGAGATTCTTTGAGCAACCGAGTGAAATAAAGTCGATCGTCTTCATTATGCTTTCAATTCTTAAACAGTGAATCCACGAACTCACGCTTATTAAAGAGCTGCAGGTCCTCCATTCCTTCGCCCAGACCGATGTACTTCACGGGCACCTTCAGCTGGTCGCTGATGCCGATGACTACGCCACCCTTGGCAGTACCGTCGAGCTTGGTGATAGCCAAACTCGTTATCTGCGTGACGGCAGCAAACTGCTTAGCCTGCTCAAAGGCGTTCTGACCAGTCGAGCCGTCGAGCACCAGCATCACCTCGTCGGGGGCCTCTGGCATCACCTTCTTCATTACGTCCTTAATCTTCTTCAACTCGTTCATCAGTCCCACCTTGTTGTGCAGACGACCTGCCGTATCTATCAGCACCACGTCGGCGCCATTGGCCTTAGCACTCTGCAGTGTGTCGAAAGCCACTGATGCAGGGTCAGACCCCATCTGCTGCTTGACGACAGGCACACCGACACGCTCACCCCAGATGCACAGCTGTTCTACGGCAGCAGCACGGAAGGTATCGGCGGCGCCCAGATAAACTTTCTTACCAGCCTGCTTGAATTGCCAAGCCAGTTTGCCGATAGTCGTCGTCTTACCGACGCCATTAACGCCTACGACAAGAATAACGTATGGCTTGTGATCGCAAGGCAAATCCCATTTGTCGTTGTCGTCTGAGTTATTCTCTGCCAACAACGAGGCGATCTCTTCACGCAAAATGGTGTTCAGCTCACTGGTGCTAACATATTTATCACGAGCAACGCGTTCTTCAATACGCTCAATGATCTTCAGCGTGGTGTCAACACCTACGTCCGAAGTGATAAGCACTTCTTCCAGATTGTCAAGTACATCGTCATCGACCTTCGACTTACCAGCAACGGCACGTGACAATTTATCGAACACGCTAGTCTTGGTCTTCTCCAGTCCCTTGTCGAGCGTCTCTTTGTTCTTCTTTCCAAAAAATCCAAAAAGTCCCATAACACATTTATTATCGGTGCAAAATTATAAAATTCCGATGAAATCGCAAAAAAAAGAGGTTGCAAAACGCTTTGCAACCTCTCTTTTTATTCTTTTTTTAATATTAGTTCTTGAAGAAGTCCTTAACAGCCTCGTTAGGAACCATCTGCTCATCAAAGACGTAAGCACCCGTCTTGGGGCTCTTTACCATCTTGATAACCTTTGTATAAGCGCGACCATCCTTTGAGCCTTCGTGGAGGGTAGCGACGGTTTTCTTTG
>CAZIKA010000228.1:0-2447 GCA_964539705.1 uncultured Prevotella sp.
CCATGAGCCTCGTCAACCATGATAGAGCAGTTGTACTTGTGCTTCAGCTTTACGATCTCAGGCAGTTTGCAGAGGTCACCCTCCATAGAGAACACGCCATCCACAACGATCAGCTTGATTGCTTCCTGTGGCAGTTTCTGAAGCACGCGCTCCAGATCCTCCATATCGTTGTGCTTATAATGCAGCTGCTTGGCGAAAGCCAGACGGCGTCCATCCACAATAGACGCATGGTCACGATCGTCACAAATCACGAAGTCATCCTTGCTAAGCAATGCAGGAATAACGCCCTGATTCACAGAGAAGCCCGTGCTGAAGCAAAGGCAGTCATCCTTTCCGATAAACTCGGCAATTTCTTTCTCCAACTGAATGTGCAAGTCAAGGGTACCGTTCAGGAAACGGCTACCGGCACAACCAGAGCCATATTTATCGAGTGCTGCCTTAGCTTTGTCGATGATACGCTGATCACCTGTAAGACCTGTATATGCATTTGAGCCAAACATCAACACGTGGTGTCCGCCCATCTCAACTTCCGTACCTTGTTTTCCCTCAATAGCACGGAAATAAGGGTAGATTCCCTTTGCCATTGCCTCTTGAGGAATACGATACGACTTATATCTTTCTTGTAGTTGTCCCATATTTTTGTTAGGTTTCACTTCTATTTGGGCTGCAAAGTTACACAAAATTCTGCAATTCGTGCACATTTTTCTAAATAAAAAGTTCGTTTTTTTCTTTTTTCCTTCTATTTGATGGTCTTTTTCAATCAAAATATGTACTTTTGCACTATGCAAAACAAGAAAAAGTCCATCATTTTCATCGTCAATCCCATCTCTGGCACTAAATCCAAGGATGCCCTACCCTCGCTGATCAAGCAATTTATTGACGAGAGCATTTACGATTGTGAGGTTATCAAAACACAATATGCCGGTCATGCGGCAGAGATAGCCAGCATGTGCGCCAAAGAGCATAAAGACATCTGCGTAGCTGTGGGCGGTGATGGCACCGTCAACGAGGTTGCCCGTTCGCTTGTACATAGCGAGACGGCTCTTGGCATCATCCCCTGCGGTTCTGGCAACGGACTGGCTCGCCATCTCTGTCTGCCTATGGACATGAAGCAGGCATTGCAAGTCATCAATGTCGGAAAGACGGATTTTTTCGACTATGGCGTCATCAACGCCCAACCCTTCTTCTGCACTTGCGGTATGGGATTCGATGCCTATGTCTCATTGAAATTTGCAGAATCAGGAAAGCGCGGACTTGCCACTTATGTGGAAAATGTATTGAAGGAAGGACTCACCTACAAGCCCGACACCTATATTATAACTGACGAATCGGGCGAGCATCAGTACAAAGCCTTCCTCGTTGCCTGTGCCAATGCCTCGCAATATGGCAACAATGCCTATATCGCCCCAGAGGCATCCATGCAAGACGGCCTTCTCGATATCATTATCATGGAGCCCTTCAATATCCTTGAGGCAGCAACTGTTGGATTCGACCTCTTTGCAAAAACGCTGAGAAACAATAATCATATCAAGACGTTCCAGGCTCGCAGCATCCATATCCGTCGCAGCCAACCTGGTGCCGTTCATTTCGATGGCGACCCCACCAAGATGGATACCGACATCGATGTGCACATAGAACCATTAGGACTGAAAGCCATCGTCAACCCACATCACATTCAGGACGAAGCAAAGCCAGGCAAGGTGATTGACAATATCAGCAAAACCATCGACAAAATCATTGTCTGATAATAAATAATATAATGTACGCGTAAACTATATATGGAGTCTGTCCTTGTTCTCGTCATCATCATCATCTCGATAGCTTATGCCGTTATACGAGTTATCCGCTTAATAAAGTCGAAGAACGACCCTTGTTGCGACTGCCCAGGCTGTGCTTTCAAAGAGCAGATGCAGCAAAAAGGAGGAAATCCATGTAACGAATGCAAAAAATCACATAAAAAATTTTGTTGAATAAAAAAAAATGACTACCTTTGCATCCGCAAACCGCAAAGGGTGCCTTGACCAACGGTCGAAACACCTTCCGCTCGAAAGAGTTGATGCAAGCATCGCTCTTCACTCGCTTAAACGGTGCCTTGGATGAGTGGCTTAGTCAACGGTCTGCAAAACCGTCTACGGCGGTTCGAATCCGCCAGGCACCTCATTATAAAGTCCTGAGACCTCGACAAACAAAAGGGTTTCAGGATTTTTCTTTTCAAAAGTTTTACGCCAACGTACCCATCCTCACTTACCCCCATCGACGTGGACCCAGACATGAATATCTCGAAGATACAGCTGATGGACGCTATCCTAAAGGAGCTATCAGCAGACAGCTTTACAGAATCAGAAGCATCAGACTTCTGGAGTGACTTCGACAATCTGCAGAAAGCAAAGATAGTACGATGAAGCTCCCCAAGTTTATCATCACGATGGACGGCACCTTCCGTCTGG
>CAZIKA010000229.1:0-2442 GCA_964539705.1 uncultured Prevotella sp.
AGGTCGGTCTGTCGGCAGAGGAAAGCTGGAATCTGAATCACGTCCACCACCTGTCCGGCCTCTTCTGCCTGCCATGCCTCGTGGATATCGGTGAGCAGCTGGAGTCCGTATTTCGCCTTCACGTCGGCCAGCATCTGCAGTCCTTTCTCTATGCCAGGGCCACGAAACGAACTGATGGAAGTGCGGTTGGCCTTGTCAAACGAGGCCTTAAAGATGATATTTGTGCCCAGTTTTTCATTGATTTCAACGATTTTGCTGGCTACAATGTCGAGCAACTCCGCTGATTCTATCACGCAGGGACCGGCTATTATCTTGATATTTTGATTCATAGTACCTCTTTTTTATTTCTACTAACGTGCAAAGGTACGAATAAGTGAGCACAATACAAAACAAAAATGTGTTTTTTTTGTTTTTTGAGTTGCGGAGCAGGCAGTTCGAGGGGGAGAAACAGGCAGATCGAAGGGGAGGAACAGGCAGCTCCGCCCAGTGGAGCAGGCAGCTCCGCAAAAGCGCCTTTTCATCGAAAAATGTGCAAATGTGCAAATTGCGTAAGTAATTTTGTGTATCGGAAATATGAAGGCTCCGTTAAAGTAATTATGTAATATAATATATATAAATAATTATATATTAATAAGTTATATAATAATATACTAATATTATATACCTTTTTCTTACCTCCATCCACCGTCGAAAAAATGTATGCAATTTGCACATTTGCAATTTTTCGCCTAAAATTTGGTAATATCCGTAATATTCACTACCTTTGCAGAAACTACGAAGACTCTAATATATGAAGACAGATAAACAGATGGCTGCAGCAGCTGCTGAATTCGCTAAACGCTGGGAAGGCAGAGGCTATGAGAGGGGCGAGAGCCAGTTGTTCTGGGCTGACTTGCTCACCTCGGTTTATGGTGTTGACAACCTGCCAGGCTTTCTTCGTTACGAGGAGCAGGTGGCCTCGATGGTGGACTCCACAAACTTTATTGATGTCCATATTCCGTCCACAAAAGTCCTGATTGAGCAGAAATCTATCAAAATAGACTTGCGAAAGCCCGTAAAACGTGGTGACGGCTATATCACGCCATTCCTGCAAGCCAAGCTCTATATTGTGAATATGAAGCAGATGGAGCATCCGAAATGGGTGGTGACGTGTAATTTCAGGTCGTTTTTGGTCTACGACATGAACCAACCCAATAGCGAACCGGAGGAAATCCTGCTGAAAAATCTGGGTACTGAATATTATAGGTTGAAGTTTCTTGTCGATGCTCAGAGTGAACACATCTCGAAGGAGATGGAGGTTTCGATGCAGGCAGGCGATATCGTTGGCAAGATTTACGAAGCGCTCCTGACGCAATACGACGACAATTCTCCCGAGGCTCTCCGCTGGCTCAACATCCTCTGTGTGCGACTGGTGTTCTGTCTTTATGCTGAAGATGCTGGCGTGTTTACCCGCGACCAGTTCCACGATTTTCTGGTTATCTATGAGGCCAAGGATCTACGCCGAGCCCTGCGCGATTTGTTTGAGGTGCTTAACACGCCACAGGAGAAGCGCAGTAAATACCTGCAGGCCGAGTTGGCCGCATTCCCTTATACCAACGGAGGCCTCTTTGCAGAAGAAATTGAAATACCGCAGTTTACTGAGGAACTGAAACAAACGCTGCTTCAGAATGCCTCTTTGGATTTCGACTGGAGCAAGATATCGCCCACTATCTTCGGAGCTGTGTTTGAGAGTACGCTGAATCCCGAGACCCGTCGCTCAGGAGGTATGCATTACACCTCGATAGAGAATATACATAAAGTCATTGACCCGCTATTCCTGAACGACCTGCGTCAGGAATTCAACACCATACTGGAAGAGAAAGTGGAGCGTCAGCGCGTTCGCAAGCTTGATGCTTTCCAGGATAAACTGGCTTCGCTCACCTTCCTTGACCCAGCCTGTGGTAGCGGTAATTTTCTCACAGAGACCTATCTCTCGCTTCGCCGACTAGAAAACGATGTTATCCGTGCCCGCCATCACGATCAGACCTTCATCGGTTTCGAAGAGGTGAACCCCATCAAAGTGAGTATTCAGCAGTTCTACGGCATCGAAATAAACGACTTTGCCGTCACCGTAGCTACTACAGCCCTGTGGATTTCCGAGGCTCAGATGCTAGCAGAGACCGAAAAGATTATCCGTCGCGACATCGATTTCCTTCCGTTGAAGAGTTACCATAATATACGTGAAGGCAATGCCTTGAGAATGGATTGGGATGTGATAGAGGTGCCCTCGAATGTACCTACTGTCTATGCAAAGAATGCGCATCTTATCATAGAACCGGAACCTTTGAAGGCAAGTGAACCTATAGTGTATGATGACTTGAATATTGTAACAAACCGTTTTGACGGCAATGCAAAACCAAGCATACAACGCTATGAAGTGCACTATGACTATATCATCGGTAA
>CAZIKA010000230.1:0-2430 GCA_964539705.1 uncultured Prevotella sp.
ATCTGGTCGACCAGCTTCTCGATAGAGATATTGTTCTGAGAAGCGTTTGAGAGACTCTTGTCCAAAGAGGCCTGGAGCTTAGAGTATTTGTCCTCAGATGCCTTCAAAGCCTGTTGCATACCGCGCATCTGCTCCTCAAGTGAGGCGATGCGGGCATTTTTGCCTGCCAGGTCCTCCTTGGTGGTCAGAAGCGTTGATGTCAGCGATTTATTCTCGTCTCTGCAACTCTGTAGTTCTTTCTTGCTGGCACAGCTGCTCAGCAGTATGGCAGCCGAAGCTGCAAATAGAAATACACTTTTCTTCATAATCGTTACTTTTGTTAGTTAATAATCAAATCGGGTGCAAATTTACGGATGTGACGCGTAAAACCATCAAAAGTCAAGCGGAATTATGGTAATTTAACCTCTCCGTATCGACTTTTGCAGATTTTAGGCTTCTACACTTTCTCTGATGATATTTAAGAGCTGCTGTTGTACGATGCCGTTTGTTGCCACTACGCTGTTGCCTTGGGTAAAGTCCTCAGAGCCGGCATAGTCGGTCACTTTTCCACCAGCCTCCATCACTATCAGCGCTCCAGCCATGAAATCCCATTGCCCGATGTACTGCTCCATGTAGCCATCGAGTCGTCCTGCAGCTACATAGCAGAGTGCCATTGCAGCAGAACCGCACATACGGATACTGCCAACATGGCCATATAAGCAATCGATGAGGTGCTTCACCACAGGCTTGTAAGCATCGCTGTTGTAGGGCAGTTGTACGCATAGCAGCGCATCTTCCAACTCGCTCTTACTCACCTGCAGTCGTACATTTCTCTTTTCCCCTCTCTCGTTTATCGACTCAAGATGTGCTCCTCCGCCTTGCCAGGCGTAGAAACACTCATCGTTGCAAATCTCATATACCACACCCAGCAGTACGGTCTTGTCTTGCAGCAGGGCGATGCTTACAGCGTATGGCGCATACTGATGGATGAAGTTCGTGGTGCCGTCCAGCGGGTCTACCACCCACGTGAGGCCTGCTGTTTGAGGCTTGGGACCCGTTCCCTCTTCGGCGATGAAGCCTGCTTCAGGTAATAGTTGTCTCAGGGCGCCTACGATGCGCTGTTCCGACCCTTTGTCCACATACGACACATAGTCGTGAGCGTGCTTGCGTTCCACACTCTCTAGAGAGAACTTCCTGCGCTCCTCTCTGATATATGCTCCCGCCTGCCTGGAAATCTCACAGACACTTCGTGTTAATTCCTCTAACTGTAATTCCTGATTCTTGCTGTCGTTCATCTTCTGCTAATGTTTTACGTTCATATCCTTAACGTAAATAATCCGTGATTATTGTCTGCTTGAAGGTAGGTCGCATCTCAGAAATACTCAAAGACTCCGAGTTTGCTCGTCTGAGCACCTTAGAAAATAAAGAAATGAGCGAAGAAATTTGGTTTTTCGTTCGTTTTGCACTATCTTTGCACCCAAATAATACGTATTATGGGAAATTTAGTAGCCATTGTAGGACGCCCCAATGTGGGGAAGTCCACATTATTTAATAGACTAACCAATAGTCGTCAGGCCATCGTAAGCGACGAGGCTGGTACGACGCGCGACCGCCAGTACGGTAAGTGTGAATGGACGGGACACGAGTTCTCCGTCGTTGATACGGGCGGTTGGGTAGTGAATAGCGATGATATCTTTGAAGAGGAAATCCGCAAACAAGTGATTATTGCCACAGAGGAGGCTGATTTGGTACTCTTCGTGTGTGACATTAAAAATGGTGTGACTGACTGGGATATGGATGTGGCTCAGATACTGCGTCGCGCCAAATTGCCTGTATTGTTGGTTGCCAATAAGGCTGATGACAATAAGGATACCTACGGACAGTATGAGTTTTATAAACTGGGACTGGGTGATCCGTATTGCATCAGCGCTGCAACAGGTAGTGGAACGGGCGATTTGCTCGATAAGGTCTTGGAACTGCTTCCTAAGAAGGAGAAGGATGACCTAGAGGAGGGTATCCCCCGTTTTGCTGTGGTAGGCCGTCCGAATGCGGGCAAGTCGAGTCTGATTAACGCCTTTATCGGCGAGGAGCGTAATATCGTGACAGATATCGCAGGCACTACTCGCGACAGTATCTATACCCGCTATGATAAGTTCGGCTTTGACTTCTATCTAGTGGATACCGCTGGTATCCGTAGAAAGAACAAGGTCTCTGAGGACTTGGAGTTCTATAGCGTGATGCGTAGTATCCGTGCCATTGAGAACAGTGATGTGTGTATCCTGATGATTGACGCTACCCGTGGTATCGAGGCTCAGGATATGAATATCTTCCAGTTGATTCAGAAGAATAATAAGTCGCTGGTGGTTGTGGTAAACAAATGGGACCTAGTGGAGGATAAGTCGCAGATTGTCATCAAGACCTTCGAAGAAGCTATCCGCAAACGTATGGCTC
>CAZIKA010000231.1:0-2378 GCA_964539705.1 uncultured Prevotella sp.
AGGCAGCTGCACCTTGAACTCCTTGATGAACGTAGCCACGTTCTTATTAGAGATAACGGTACACTCGTACTCCTTAACGCCGAGGATCGACTCATCGACATGGATCTTCAGGTCGCCCTTCACCTTGCACTGGCAACCAAGGCGCCAGTGGTCCTTAATCTGCTTACGGGTGAAGTGCGGTTTTTCACTGTCGAGAATCTCGCCACCGCCCTCGAGCACCTGAACCTTACACTGTCCGCACGAGGCCTTACCGCCACAGGCAGAAGGCAGGAAGATGCCGTTCTGGTTGAGCGTCGCCATCAGGTTGTTGCCCTGCGGCACGCTGAGCACCTTATCGCCATTGACTGTAATATTCACATTTCCGCTGGGGCTCAGGTACTTCTTTGCCACCAACAGGATAATCACCAGCAGGATGATTACCGCGAGGAAAACCCCTATACTATATGAAATAAATTGTACCATAATTTAAAAGTTTAAAAGGTGAAAAGTTTAAAAGGTGAGAAAACTTTCTACTTTTCAATTTCCTTTTTCAATTTTTCAACTTTTCAATTTCTTAACTTTAAATGTTTAAGCCAGAGAAACACATCATGGCCATAGCCATGAGACCCACGGTGATAAACACGATGCCGAGACCCTGCAGGGGACGGGGCACATCGGAGTACTGCATCTTCTCGCGGATGGCACCCATGGCCACGATGGCCAGCGTCCAGCCCAGACCGGAGCCGAAGCCATAGACGACGGCATCGAGGATCGAGGTGATGGCCTGCGAGTTAGAGGGGTCCATGAGGATGCGCTGCTGCATGAACAGCGAGGCACCCATGATGGCGCAGTTCACGGCTATCAGCGGCAGGAAGATACCCAGGGCGGCATAGAGCGACGGTGAGTACTTCTCTACCGTCATCTCTACCAACTGCACCATACCGGCAATGACGGCGATGAAGAGGATGAACGAGAGGTAGCTCAAGTCCACACCTTCCACCAGACAGCCGTCGCCCAGCACCTTGGTCTGCAACAGATAGTTAACGGGAACGGTCACCGTGAGCACGAAGGTCACGGCGAGGCCCAGTCCCAACGAGGTCTTCACAGTCTTCGACACAGCCAGGTAAGAGCACATGCCGAGGAAGAAGGCGAAGATCATATTGTCGACGAAGATCGACCTGAATAGTAATGAAATTATATGTTCCATAATTTAGAAGTTTAAAAGTTTAAAAATTGAAAAGTTAAAAAAGAGATTAGTCAAGCCCCTTCCGCTTTTTGATGATTTTCGTAAGCGTTCCTATAATAATGTTAACATCATTTTCGATAGAATCATACTCTGCATCACCTATGATTTCAGACTCATGAAGAAGCATCAACCAATATTGAGTCTCAAAAGCCTCTTTCAGCGCAATGCTCAACTTGCAAACAAAGTCAGCATCACTTTGTGCACCCTTACTCTCAGCAATGTTCGCACCAATACTGGTCCCACTGCGATAAACCTGCTTAGACATCACAAACTCTTTCTTTTCGTCTGTCAGATATTTATAGAGTTTGACAATGCGTAATGCAAATTTAATGCTAAGATGCTCTATGACACTCTTTGTTTCCATTCTTATCTCTTTCTCTATTTATCAGCTTTTCAATTTTCTTTTTCAATTTTTCAACTTTTCAATTTTTCAACCTTTGTAAAAAAAGGCACGATGAACCCAAATCACACATCCCACGAGAATCAGCGCCATAGCCGGCATCGTCATCATACCGTTGTTCACGTAGCCGAGGTCGTAGCAGGCATCGGGGATAACCTGGAAGCCCAGCAAGGTACCGCGTCCGAGGAGCTCACGCACGGCACCCACGATGACCAGGATCATGGCGTAGCCTAAGCCGTTGCCCACACCATCGAGGAACGACGGCCAGGGCTTGTTCTGCATGGCAAACGCCTCGAGACGCCCCATCAGGATACAGTTGGTGATGATCAGACCAACATACACAGAGAGCTGAACGCTGACGTCGTAGGCGAAAGCCTTCAGAATCTGCGACACGATGGTCACCAGAGCAGCCACAACGACCAGCTGCACCACAATACGGATGCGGTTAGGAATGGTGTTGCGGATGATAGAGATGATGGTGTTAGAGAAGGCTGTGATAACGGTTACAGCCAGACCCATCACGATGGCGGGCTTGAGCTGCGATGTTACAGCCAGCGCCGAGCAGATACCCAATACCTGTCCGAGGATGGGGTGGTCGACGTTCAACGGGTTAGTAAAAACCTCCTTATTTTGTTTACTGAATAATGCCATAGTAATTTACAATTTGACAATTTACTATTTACTATTTATTCTGCAGGTTCTTCAGACCGTCCTTCAGCATGGCATCTACGCCATTCGAAGTGAGGGTAGCAC
>CAZIKA010000232.1:0-2373 GCA_964539705.1 uncultured Prevotella sp.
AAAAAATCGAGCCCGGCAGAAATTGCCAGGCTCGATCTCATTTTCCCCCTGATTAAGAGGTAATGACCTTTTACTACCATATCTTCACGCGATCTTTGGGGGCGAGATAGAGTTTGTCAGTCGGCTGGACATCGTAGAGACGGTACCAGTCGTCCTGTAAGCGCATCATGCCGTTCACGCGGTTGTGGTTGGCAGAGTGGGTATCTACTTCATAATAATATTCCAATTGTGAGTTGTCGCGTTCATTTTCGCCCTTCCACAGATGTGCGAACGAGAGGAAGAACTTTTTGAGCTGCTCGTCATACTGTGCACCCTTGAAGCCCAGATCGGTGAGTCGCTGCTTGTAACACTCCAGGGCCAGTTCCTGACCGCCGTAGTCGGCCATGTTCTCGTCCAGTGTCTTTTTGCCGTCAGCCATCAGACCAGGAATGACTTCCAGTTGGTTGAAGAGGTCAACCATAATCTGCTGCTTGGCTTCGAAGGCAGCCTTATCGGCAGGAGCCCACCAATCGCGATAATTGCCGTTTTCGTCATATTTTGCACCACCGGCGTCGAAGCCATGACAGAATTCGTGGCCGAAGGTGGTGGTGACGGCGTAGACCGCAGCCTCACTCAGGTCGTTGTCGAAACGTGGCTTACAAATCCATGCAGGCAGAATGACCAGCGAGTTGGCTGTAGACATATAGAAGGCATTGTCGGTGGTGAACTGTGACATGCTAGCCCAAAGGTCCCAGCCGCATTCAGCGGCATTCTTGCCACGTATGCTACTAATGGTCTGTACGGCATTCTGACGCAGTTGCGTGACGGTAGCCAACAGGACATCGCCTTCAACCACAGGTGTCAGCTTGTCGTTCCACTGGTCGGGATAGCCGATAAAGAACAGCATAGCCTCGGCCTTCTTGCGTGCTTCAACCTTAGTGGAAGCGCTCATCCAGTCAAGATTGTCGATGCGACGGATGAAGTTCCTACGCATCTGCTCCATGATGTCCTGACACTGCTGCTTGCTGATGTTGTCTTTGCCATAGCTCTCAGTCAGCAGGCGATACTTATAATACTTGTTGTACTGCAGAGCATGGCTCAACATGTCCGTGCGGTTAGCTTGCTTGTTGATGCTGGGGACGAAAGGCAGGTCCTGCGCTAACACATTGTAGATCATGTAGTCGCGGAAGGCTTCTACAAGCGACGGAGACTGGGCAACGTCAGCAAAGTTAAGCATTAGTGAGCCAATACCCTCACTGCCCATGCCCAAGACCTCGTTTTTCAGCTCTTGATCGGTGAAACCCATCATTTTTAAGACTGCTTCTTCCTTCTGTCCGTCATTGGATGAGGCGCGACGTGTGACAGTGATAGGCTGAGGATGGCGCGCCAACTCCAAAGCATATTCAAAGGCTTGCATTTCGAGATTTTCGATTTCAATGGCATGCCCTGTAATCTGGGCGATACGCTCCTGAGAGAAGCCCAAGGCACCGAGATGCGAGCAATAGGCGGTAACGACACTATCCAGCGAATTTTTATCCTTTCGAGCAGCATAACTGGTCACCTCTTCTGTCATAGCGCCTGAGGTAACAACATTGACACCCTTCCTGCCATCATTACAATATGGAATCAGACGGAACAGGGGGCTATAGCCTAACGACTGCAGGTTAACAAAAGCACTGAACAGCTGGTCGGCTGTTGTCACCTGCTCCAGCATCCGCAGACGTTCGCTGAGCAGCGCCTTGTTCTTGCTGTCGTCGTTCAACGTCTGGTCGGCCTGATTGCGCAGCGTCAGCATGACGGGGTCGGTGCTGGTGTTTAGCATGTTTTTGTACAATTGTTGCATTTCACTATTAATCTGCTTGAACAAAGACGGTGAGGGGGTACTGCTGTTAAACCACTGTCCGAGTGCATACCTGTAGAAGTCGTTGCCCGGACGTACTGAATTGTCAATCTCGCTGTCGTAGGGGAATGGCTTGTAGTCTGTGACAGGAGCGGGATTGTCCTCAATAGCGCACGATGTCAACATTGACATGGTTATTGCGCAGAAAAGGACGGCGGATAAAATCTTTTTCATTGTTTTTAGTGTTAAATGATTATACTTTGTTGTTTATTAAAGAATTCCTGCTTTTCGCATCTTTTGGCGCAGCTCCTCATTCTGTCGGATGAAGCGTTCGATGAAAACGTTATGTTACATTTCATGGTTGCAAAATTAGCAATAAAGTACGAATTAAACAACAAAATATGCAGTTTTTCCCGTTTTGAGACTTTTTTTTCATATTGAGAACTAAACGATCCTTCTACCATAGGAGGAAGACTGAGTTGTAACGTTGTTTTTGATATTTAGTTAAATCAGTTAAAAAAATCATATTTTAGTGTATAAAAATTCGGGATATG
>CAZIKA010000233.1:0-2356 GCA_964539705.1 uncultured Prevotella sp.
AGCAAAGGACGGCTGCGAGCGTCATGATAATCTTTTTCATACGATTGTTAATTGGTTATTAGATAAGTACTTATTTATAGATGTTGTCGATGAGCGAGCCAATTTCCCAGAAGTTGGAGTAGTCGCCTATAGTAAAGGACTCGATGGTGAGTTCAGGACCGATCTCGATGGGGTGGGTGGGCGTGATGCCACCATCGATGTTCTCCCACTGGTTGCTGGCGAGACGGGCTCGGGCTGAGGAGAGCTGATACTGCAGCCCCTCGGGGGTGGTGAATAACTGAATGGCGCAGGCACCACCTCCGCTCTTCTGACCAATGATGGGGTAGCCGGCGTCTTTCATCAGCGAGGGGAACAGATTGCCGCACGAGAAGGCTACCTCGGAGGTGAGGACGGCATAGTTCAGGTTGTACTTCACCTCTTTGTCTTTTTCGTCGAATTTACCGTCGAAGTTGGCATCAACATCGTAATAGATGGTCTGACGCTGTCCGGTGAGGGTGTTCGTGCAGTAAAAATGACTCTGTCCGGCCATCAGCTGGGTCATAGCAAGGACGACGTCGAGCGAGCCACCGAAGTTGCAGGTCAGGTCGACGACGAAGTTCTTTATCTGAGGGTCGGCCTCGGCCGCTTTCAGGGCCTCGATCACTACGGAGAGGTCGCCAGAGAACTCTTCGTCGATGGCAGGGGTGTTACCCTGACAGCCGCCTTTATAATAGGCGTTCCAGGCCTCGAAATTGGTGGGGCCGAAGGTGCCTAACAGACAGTAGGCGGTGTTGCCCGATGTGCGGTAGGTGCCTTCGCCTGGCAGCACTTCGTTGCGCAGGGGTTCGATGCCGAAACTCTTGCTGGTTACCATGGCTTTTAGGCATTCCTTGATTTCAGGTTCCAGTTCGGGGTAGTTGTTTGCCTGCTGTAGGATGTCTGTAAACCACTGTAGTATGCTGTTTCCGTCTATCTCTATTATGGCGTTCTTATCGACCGTGAGCATGGTGTGACCGCCGTCGGCCAGCAGCGCCTGCAGGTATGTCATACCCATGAAGTATTCTTCCGTCTTAGTCGATGTCAGCAGTTGCTTGGCGAGTGCGCCTGTGGGCAGCTCGTCGAGGGTCTTGTCGAGTCCCATGGCCTTGATGCCGCTCTCTATGCGTGAGCGTCCAGGCATACCGTAGAAGTGGTCAACGTTGAAGCAGAGCTGCTTATAACCGAATTCAGCGACATCGGCAGGACGTACTGTGGCCTCCAGCACTTTTTGTGCCTGCTCGGGTTCGAGCTTGGCAATCGACGCCATGTTGTTGTCGGTAATGACCACCACCTTTTCGCCGTTGTAGGCGGCGATATGGTAGTAGAGGTCGCTGTAGAGTGCAGACAGGGTGATGAAGGGGAAATAGACGGTGCCGTTGCCCGCACGCAGGTCTATATCGTATTTCTTGAAGTCGAAGGTCACCGTGGCCGTAGCCGGAGAGAGCTCCATTCTGCTATAGCGGATATAGGGTGAGCCGTCCAGATAGACGTTGGCCGTATTGGGCCGTACTTGGTCCATCAGGTTGGTGAAACTCATGTAGTCGTCAGAACTGAACGTATCGTTCGTGGTGCTCACCGTAGCTTTGGCATAGGGCCCCGTCAGCGTGTATTCGCCAGGGGCGTTCTGCTCTACCGTGATGGCAGTTCCTGGCAACATGAGTGACTGGAAGTCGCCCACGGCGATATAGGGCACGTTGGGCATGTCTTCGTAGAAACGCAGTTGTACGGTACCTCCATCTGTGCCTCCGCGGTTTACTGCTACTGTCCTGGTCTGATAGGCTATCAGGTCGCTAGGATCGGGCTGACCACCCTTTGGCTCGTTGCCGTCGTTAGTGTCGGAACATGAGATGAGGGTCATCATGCATATGAGCATGTATGCCATGGTGGATAAAAACTTCTTGTTCACGCTGATAAATATTTAAAGATTTAATAGATTTCTGCTACAAAATTACATAATTAATTTGAACCAAGTGTCTCTTTGGGGAGAAAAATTGGTCCAAATACGAAAAAACAAAAAAAAGAACCCGAAACCGCTGGCGCGATTCCGGGATTACTTATTGTTGAAGAAAAAGTGTATTAGACCTTGATCTCAACTTCTACACCGCTGGGGAGCTCGAGTTTCATCAGGGCGTCAACAGTCTTGGCTGTTGAGCTGTAGATGTCAATCAGACGCTTGTAGTCTGACAACTGGAACTGCTCACGGCTCTTCTTGTTTACGAAGGTAGAGCGGTTAACGGTGAAGATACGCTTGTGAGTGGGGAGGGGGATAGGACCGCTGATAACAGCACCTGTAGCCTTTACAGCCTTCACAATCTTCTCTGCTGACTTGTCTACGAGT
>CAZIKA010000234.1:0-2356 GCA_964539705.1 uncultured Prevotella sp.
CAGCAACCAAAGTCATCAAAATCTTTTTCATAATTTTTTTTAATTTGTTAGACTTTTCCGCCCTTAACGGACGGGTTAATTATTGTTTACGGATGCAAAAGTACGAAAAACTTTGAAACCGCCAAATATTTTTGCCTATTTTTTTTAATTTTATGTTAAAAAACTTGCTTTGGGACACTTTTTGCGCCTTTTCCACCATATTTATATATAAAAGAAAAGAGGATGCGCTTATACACATCCTCTTTAGGTTTTATCCTTTATGAACTGCTTAGAAGTAGAAGTTCATGGTGATGTTTGCACCCATGTTGCCAGTACCGATGAAGGTATCCTTGCTGTTGATACGAGAGTAGTTGGCTTTGCCTGGGTCGGGATCGTTGTCAATAGTTCTGCCACGCCATGTCTTAGCAATAGCGAAGTCGAGGTTGGCACCCAGAGAAATCTGCTCAGTAATGAAGTATTCAACGCCAGCGTTCAGCATCAGGCCAAGCTTGTTGGCGGGAGCACCTGAGTAGGTGTAATCGCCATCGGTAGAACCAGAGGTAGACTCATTGTAGTTCCAGTTGTTGGTGTGAACATACACGAGGTTGGCACCGAAGATAGGCTGCAAACGCTTACCGGGCTGCAGACGATACTCCAAACCGGCCAATGCTTGGAATGCGGTGGTAGAGTTGCGTGTGTAGGAAGTAACCTTCTCAAGGTCGGTAGCATCAGCGTAGTTGTTGACTACGTTGTAGTTGTTGTTGAAACCGAAACCGGCTACAACAGCCAGGTTGTCCTGAAGGAAGTACTTACCTGTGATGGTGGTTCCGCCGAAGAGGTTGTCGCTGTCAATACCCTGGAAAGGAGCAATTGTGTTGTTGGTGTTACCATTGAACATGTTACCAACATAGTTGAGAACGGGGTTAGCGTTGAAAGTCAGAGCAAAACCGCCCTCACGAGAACCGAACCACTTCTCATTCTGTGCATTCATAGAAACAGTAGCAAGTACTGCAACCAAGGTCATCAAAATCTTTTTCATAATTTTTTGTTTAAAATAGTTGAACTTTCTGTCCCGAAGGACTGTTTATTAATGTTTTCGGGTGCAAAAGTATCAAAAACTTTAAAACAACCAAAAGGTTTTCGTATTTTTTTTTGAATTTTATTTAAGAATACTTGGTTTGTGTTCAGAGTTTTGAGATGCCACCTTATTTATATATAGGGTTTTTACTTTATCTCCCAACCGATAGCAGAGGCACCCAATACAGCGGCAGAAGCACCGTCGAGACCGCTGATGAGGAACTGAGCCTTGCCGCGGAAGGGTTTCATGACGTGAGCATCGTAGGCCTCGCGGATAGGTTTCATGATGAGTTCGCCAGCCTTGGTCATTCCTCCGAAGAAGATAAAGGCCTCAGGTGAAGAGAAGGCTGCAAAGTCGGCGCAGGCCTCACCCAGCATCTTGCCTGTGAAGGCGTAGATCTCCTGAGCCAGTTCGTCGCCCTTCTCAGCAGCAATGCTGACATCGAGCGAGGTGATATCCTCTGGTTTCATATCGCGAAGCAGGGAGGGACGGGTAGTCTTCTCAAGCAGTTCACGAGCCGTACGGGCTACACCAGTAGCAGAGCAATAGGCCTCCAAGCAACCCGTTCTGCCGCATCCGCAGGGACGTCCCTCGGCACCACGAACCATCGTAACGTGACCCAGTTCGCCTGCAAAGCCATCGTGTCCGTATATCAGTTGTCCGTTGGCTACGATACCCGAACCAACGCCTGTACCCAGCGTAATCACAATAAAGTCCTTCATGCCGCGAGCCGCACCATACACCATCTCGCCTACAGCAGCGGCATTGGCATCGTTGGTCAGTCCTACGGGGATGCCTCCCAGACGTTCGCTAAACATCTGAGCCAGAGGCACTACGCAGTCGTGAGCCCAAGGCAGATTGGGTGCGAATTCGATGGTGCCCTTGTAGTAGTTGCCGTTAGGCGCACCGATACCCATCGCCTTGATTTTCTCGATGCCGCCTACCTGTTCGATGATAGGCTGGAGGGCGTCTACACAGGCGTTAACATAAGACTCAGCGGTAGCGTGACCGCCTGTCTTGATGGCTGTGGTGGCTTTGATTTCGCCGCGTGCGTCAACGATTCCGAAAACAGAGTTGGTGCCTCCCAAGTCAAGTCCGATGACGTAGGGCTTCTGTATTATTTGTTCATTCATCTTGTTTTTTTTAATTATTGGGTTCTACTTCTATGTGCAAAGATAAGAAGTTTGGTTGTAAAACAAGTGCCTTTAACTCCTTTTAACTGCGATGACTGCCTAAAATGGCTAAAAAAGTAGTACCTTTGCAGGTGCTATGACATTTGACGTAAACACAATACCCAAT
>CAZIKA010000235.1:0-2342 GCA_964539705.1 uncultured Prevotella sp.
TCAGAAGCATTAAAGATTAAAGATTAAACATTAAATTCGCTTCGCTCAGAAGCATGAAGGATTAAATAAGATTGTATTAAAGATAAACTATGAAATTAACAAGGATTTTTGTAATGATGGCAATGACATCAATGACGCTCGCTGCTTCCGCTCAGACGGAGCTGAAGTCGGGCATTAACCTGGGCGATCTCGACACATCGGTGCGCCCTGCTGACGATTTCTATGAATACGCTTGTGGTGGGTGGATGAAGGCTAACCCGCTGCCTGCAGCCTATAGCCGCTACGGCTCCTTCGACCGCCTTGGCGAGGACAACAACAAGCGCATCAATGGCATCCTCACCGAGCTGCTCAACAATACCTATACCAAGGGTACTACCGAACAAAAGCTCTCTGACCTCTATAAGCTGGCTATGGACTCCGTACGCCGCGAGAAAGAGGGCGTGCAGCCCGTGATGCCACTCATCAAGAAGCTGGAGGCTGCCAAGACGATGAAGCAGCTCTTCGACGTGCAGCTGGAGATGGCAAAGTATGGCGACAGCGAGTTCTATCGTGCCGGTCTCGGTGCCGATGAGAAGAACGCCACGCAAAATATTCTCAGCGTAAGTCAGGGTGGACTGACCCTTGGCATGAAGGACTATTACCTGGAGAATGATCCTGCTACAACGAAGATTCGTGAGGAGTACAAGAAGCACATTGTCAGGATGTTCCAACTCTTTGGCTTTAACAAGAGCCAGGCTACTAAGAAGATGAAGAATATCTTCGACGTAGAGCTTGCGCTGGCTAAGATTTCAAAGAGTCGTACCGAGTTGCGCGACCCTCAGGCTAACTACAACAAGATGACCTTGAAAGAGTTCAACGAGAAGTATCCGAACCTGAAACTGGAACAGGTGATGAACGCCCAGGGCCTGCAGAGCAAGTACATGCAGGAGCTCGTGGTGGGTCAGCCAGCCTTCATGGAGGGCACCAACAAACTGATTGCCACGATGAAGCCCGCACAGTATCGCGACGTGATGGAGTGGGGCGTTATCCTCAGTGCTGCAAGCTATCTGAACGACCAGGTACGCGAGGCCAACTTCGAGTTCTTCGGCAAGGTGATGTCGGGGCGTAAGGAGGATCATCCTGCATGGCGTCGTGCCACCAATCAGGTGGAGCGTTACATGGGTCAGGCACTTGGAAAAATCTACGTGGAGAAGTATTTCCCCGCTGCTGCCAAGGAACGCATGACGCGTCTCATCAAAAACCTGCAGATAGCCCTCGGCGAGCGTATCGCCGCTCAGGACTGGATGACCGACTCCACAAAAGTAAATGCCCTCCTGAAACTCAATACTTTCTACGTCAAGGTGGGCTATCCCGACAAGTGGATTGATATCTCTAAGCTGACCATCGACCCCAAGGAGTCGTATTACGACAATGTGCTGGCCTGCCAGAAGTTCTGGAACGACTACGAGATTGACCACATGGCTGGCAAGCCCGTGGATATCGACGATTGGTACATGACGCCTCAGACGGTAAACGCTTACTATAACCCCACCACCAACGAGATCTGTTTCCCTGCCGGCATCCTGCAGGTGCCTTTCTTCGATATGACGGCTGATGATGCATTCAACTACGGCGCTATCGGTGTGGTTATCGGTCATGAGATGACCCACGGCTTCGACGATCAGGGTCGTCAGTACGATAAGGACGGTAATATGCACGACTGGTGGGCAGTCAGCGATGGCGAGCAGTTCAAGGCTCGTACCGATAAGTATGCCGATTTCTTCTCGGCTATCAAGGTGCTGCCTGATCTCAATGCCAATGGCAATCTGACTCTGGGTGAGAATCTGGCCGATCATGGTGGCCTGCAGGTGGCCTATGCTGCCTTTAAGAACGCCACGAAGAACAAGCCCCTGCCTGTTATCGACGGACTCACGCCCGACCAGCGTTTCTTCCTTGCCTATGCCGGCGTATGGGCTGGCAACATTACCGAGGCCGAGATCCGCAACCGCACGAAGAGCGATCCTCACTCCCTGGGACGCTGGCGTGTGAACGGTGCCCTTCCTCATATCGATGCATGGTATGAAGCCTTTGGTGTGAAGCCAGGCGATAAGATGTACATCCCCAAGGAGCAGCGCCTCCCGCTGTGGTAATTTGACGGATAGACGAATATACAAAAAGGGGCGCTCGAATCACTTCGAGTGCCCCTTCTTGCGTCCCTCCGGTAGCAAGCGTCCTTCGGCCGAGCGGCTACTTGCCCCTTGCCCCTTAGAAAGCCCCTCCCTTGGGGAGGGGTTGGGGTGGGCTCCCTTTACGGATTCTCAATATCTCCGACCTCCTGCTCGTCCTCCACGTAGGGATGATAG
>CAZIKA010000236.1:0-2329 GCA_964539705.1 uncultured Prevotella sp.
ACAAGTTCGCACAGGAGATGCAGAACTTGAAAGACAAGAAGCACTTCGACTTCCTTGTTACTATCGTAGGTGAGGACTTCGGCGAAGAGGGACTTGGCTGCGTGTATATCCTTGAGAACACAGAGAACCACGAGCGCACAAGCGTGAAGCTGATTGCCCGCACCAAGGTGATTGGCGACGGCATGGCCTCTAACGGCACTGGCGATACAGACGGTCAGCTGACGGCCTACGTTCCCTCAGTAGTCAACATCTGGAAGGGTGCCGACCTGCTGGAGCGCGAGGTGTTTGATTTCCTGGGTATCGTGTTCCTGGGTCATCCCGACATGCGTCGCCTCTTCTTGCGTAATGACTTCAAGGGCTTCCCCCTGCGCAAGGACTTCAAGGCTACTGATGAGTACACACTCGATGATGACATTGAGCCCGACTACGGTCTGGAGTACTACATCGACAAGAACGGTGACCTGCAGTCGAAGCATAACAAGCTCTTTACTTCTGACGACTATGTGATCAACATTGGTCCTCAGCACCCCTCTACTCACGGTGTGCTCCGCTTGCAGACCGTTCTTAACGGAGAAACCGTGAAGCGCATCTATCCACACCTGGGCTATATCCATCGTGGTATCGAGAAGATGTGGGAGTCGATGACCTATCCTCAGACGCTGGCTCTGACCGACCGTCTGAACTACCTCTGCGCTATGCAGCAGCGTCATGCTCTGGTAGGCGTTATCGAGGAGGCTATGGAGGTAGAGCTGACCGACCGTATCAAGTACATCCGCACCATCATGGACGAGCTTCAGCGTCTGGACAGTCACCTGCTGTTCACCTCTTGCTGCGCTCAGGACCTTGGTGCCCTCACCGCATTCCTCTATGGTATGCGCGACCGTGAGCACGTGCTCAACGTGATGGAGGAAACCACTGGTGGCCGTCTGATTCAGAACTACTACCGCATCGGTGGACTGCAGGACGATATCGATCCTAACTTCGTAAAGAACTGTAAGGATTTGGTGAAGTATCTGCGTCCTATGATTAAGGAGTATATGGATGTGTTTGGTGATAACATCATCGCCCACAACCGTCTGGAGAACGTTGGTCCGATGTCACTTGAAGACTGTATCAACTATGGTGTGACAGGTCCTGCCGGACGTGCTTCTGGTTGGAAGAACGACGTTCGTAAGAACCACCCATACGATATGTATGACAAGGTGAACTTCGAGCAGGTGACCTTCGATACATGCGACTCTATGGGCCGTTACCTCGTTCACATCAACGAGATGTACCAGAGCTTGAACATCATCGAGCAGCTCATCGACAACATTCCTGAGGGCGACTTCTACGTGAAGCAGAAGCCTATCATCAAGGTACCGGAGGGACAGTGGTACTTCTCTGTAGAGGGTGCTGCTGGTGAGTTTGGCGTTTACCTCGACTCTAAGGGCGATAAGAGTCCTTATCGTATGAAGATGCGTCCTATGGGTCTCTCACTCGTTGGTGCACTCGACCCGATGCTGCGCGGACAGAAGATTGCCGACCTGGTGACCACAGGTGCCGCTATCGATATTGTTATACCCGATATTGACAGATAATATGGAACATATATTTGATTTTTCACAAGTAACCACCTGGTTCCACGAACTGCTTACGCAGACGCTGGGTCTGGGCGATTTCCTGGCAATTCTGATAGAGTGCGTGCTGGTTGGCTCCGTCATCCTGGGCGCTTATTCTGTCATTGCTATGATTCTGATTTTCATGGAGCGTAAGGTCTGCGCCTACTTCCAGTGCCGTATCGGTCCGGAGCGTGTAGGTTTCTGGGGCTTGTTGCAGGTCATGGCCGACGTGCTGAAGATGCTCATCAAGGAGATCTTCTTCGTTGACAAGGCCGACAAGCTGCTCTACATCGTAGCTCCCTTCCTCGTTATCATCGGCTCTGTAGGTGCCTTTGCCTTCCTGCCTTGGAACCGCGGTGCCCACATTCTGGACTTCAACGTAGGTGTGTTCCTGCTCACCGCCATCTCTTCTATTGGCGTGGTAGGTATCTTCCTGGCTGGTTGGGGTTCTAACAACAAGTACTCTGTGGTATCAGCTATGCGTGCCGCTGTGCAGATGATTTCTTACGAGATGTCTCTCTGCCTCTGCTTGATTACCGCCGTCATCCTGACGGGCACGATGCAGGTGAGCGGTATCGTAGAGTCACAGGCTGGTCCTTGGGGATGGCTTATCGTACAGGGTCATGTGCCCGCACTCATCGCCTTCCTGATTTTCCTCATCGCAGGTAATGCAGAGGCCAACCGTGGCCCGTTCGATATGGCCGAGGCCGAGAGTGAGTTGACTGCTG
>CAZIKA010000237.1:0-2319 GCA_964539705.1 uncultured Prevotella sp.
GGTCGACGCCTCCACCCCGAACCCGAGTCTCAACCGCCTCTTCCCCGACGACGACCCCGCCGTCCGCCGCACCCTCGCCCCACTCCCTCCCGACCTCTCGCCCTACCACTTCATCCTCCTCAACCAGCCCACCGCTATGCCCTCCGGCCAGGCCGCCCAGCTCAGGCAGTGGGTTGCCGACGGCGGCACCCTCGCCATCATTCCCCCACCTCACACGGAAACCACAACTACCAACTCTCAACTCAACGACCTCCTCGCCCTCCTCGGCGCCCCGCAGCTCGCCTCGTGGACCACCCAGCCCCTCCGGGCCTCACGCCTCAACCGCCAGGCCTCTCTCTACCGCAATGTCTTCACCGCCCCCACCGACCACCAGATGGAAATGCCCACAGCCTTCGCATACTACCGCCTGACTCAAAACCCGGAACCCACAACTCCCAACTCCGACCTCATCACCCTCCCCGACGGCAGCCCGCTCCTGACCGCCTACACCCTCGACGCCGGACGCGTCTATCTCTTCACCACTCCTCTCCTCGCCCAGTACACCGACCTACCCAACCAGGCACTCTTCGTCCCGACCCTCTACAACATGGCTCTCTACAGCCAACCCCAGCCCCAACCCCACCATCTCCTCACCGACACCCGACCCATCAACGCTCAACGCTCAACGCTCAACGCCCAACTCACCAACCCGCCCACCCTCACCTCCGCCGACGGCTCCCACTCCGTCATCCCCGAACTACGCCACGTCGCCAACCGCACCCTCCTCCTCCTCCACGGCCAGCTTCCCCACGCCGGACACTAACGTCTGACCCACCACCAATAGCCATCTTCACTCAACTCTCAATACTCAACGCTCAAATCAGAAAACGACCTCGCCTTCAACTACGACCGCCGTGAGTCCGAGATGACCTTCCCCGACCCCTCGGAACTCACAACCCACAATCCTCAACTCTCAACCCTCAACCCAAAACACCCCCTCCAACAAGCCATTCGCACCCGCGCCACCGGCACACCCCTCTGGCGACACACCCTCATCCTTGCACTCCTCGCACTCGCAGCCGAAGCACTCCTCGTCAGAAAACCCCAAACTCAAAAATCAGAAATCAGAAATCAGAAATCAAAACTTCTCCTCCTACCGTTCCTCCTCCTACCTCTCGCCTGCCAGCCCACCACCCACCCCACCACCATCCTCCTCGTCGACCAGACAGGCCTCTTCGCCGACCTCGACACCATCCCACCACCCCCTCACTCAGAAATCAAAACTCAGAAATCAGAAATCAACACCCACCTCACCATCCTTCCATCACCCTCCCTCGACTACGCCCGCCAGCAGGCACTCGCACCCCACCCACCTCTCCACCCTGGCCGCACCGCCATACTCCTCATCCCCGCACGCAACAACACCATCCCCCGCGACGCCTTCCTCCTCCTCCCGCCCCGCTCCTCGCTCCGCCGTCACCCAACACTCACAGCCACCCTCGACTCGCTCCTCAACACACACCTCCTCAACACACTCCTCCGCGACCTCTCGCAGCCCCCTGCCGCCGACTACCGCATCCGCCTCCACACCCAAACCCTCGACTAGACAAAAAAAGCGGGACGCCAGACCGGCACCCCGCAACCCAAAACTCATAACTCTTAACTCAAAAGCAGCCCCCGAGCGTCAGCATCAGACTGTAGCCCACGCCGAGCGCATGCTTCGTCGGCACTAGCCCCGCCGGCACGTCGACCTCCGTAAAAAAGGCACTGATGTCAGGCAGATTCAGCTGTAGGCCCACATGGGTACTCGGCGTGACCTGATAGTTGAGCCCCAGCGAAACGCATCCACGCGCTCCGTAGCGGGCGGCCTTGGTCACCTCGTCGAGGTGGACATACCGGTTGTTGCCGACAAGCAGACCCACAGCTACGCCGCTCTCAAGGGTAATCCGCTCGGTCAGACCGTAGTAATTGCGTATGTCGAGCAGCACCGAATAGAGATCAAAACTCTCTTCCAGCGACAGTTGCGAAGTCTTACCCGACGTACTATTGACCGTGAGGCCCAGAAGCCATGAGTTGTCGAAATAATAACCCAGCGTATACTGGAACCCAATACAGTTGCTGTACTTGTCTGTGGGGTCCTGGAAGAGCGACATGGCGGGATAGTTGCCAAAAGTCGTCAGTCCTGTGGCAAACTCACCCTGCCAACGGCCTTCACGTGAGAATTCCTGCCCATTGGCCACAAAGCATGCGACCATCGCAATAATCAATGTCAATCTTTTCATATTATTCATTGTTTTTTAGATTGTTAGCGTATCACGGACCATCTGTCTCGTGCTGCAA
>CAZIKA010000238.1:0-2305 GCA_964539705.1 uncultured Prevotella sp.
GTCTTATACGACAGGTAACCGATGACGGTAGCGTTGGTTGCCATATCGAAACGGTAGGCATAGTCGCCCTGTATAGGCAGTTTCGTGATTTTGCCCGTCTTGGGATTGAGCACGAACATATTCACGTAGTCGCGATCCTCGGCCGTCAGATAGATATTGCCGTCAGCAGCCGACCAGTCGCAATTGGAGATGCTGGGGTCGAAGTCCTTCGTGAGGGGCCTCACCTGCTTCGTGGCAATGTCGAAGAGGAAGAGCTCGTACTCCGTCATGCTGGGCGTCACATCAGCAGGCAACTGACAGCCGATACGGTTGAAAGCCTCAGGATTACCCTTGAACAGCACCTGAGTGGCATCGGGCGAGAAAGTGCATCCGCCAAGGAAACCCTCGCACTTCAGCAAGGTATCGATTTTCAGCGTCTGGACATCCATGATGAAAACATCCTGCACCTCAGTAGGACGCTTAGCCAAACGCGAATAAGAAGAGACGATGAGCAGTTTTTTGCCATCGCGCGAGATATCATAGAGGTGTTCACCCTTGGTTCCAAAGGTGATGCGCTGACAAAGACCGCTCTTCACGTCGAACTTCTTCAGATAAGAGCGCGAACGCCAACCCGGTTGACGGTCGTCCATCTCGAGCACCTGATAGACATCGGCATCCTCCTTGGGTCCCTCCTCCTCGGCAGAGAATATGAGGTAGTCCTCCGTAGGACTGATGGTATAGCCGCCCTTCGGAATGTCGTAAGCCCACTGCGAGCGCTGCCCTGAAACGGGGTCAACCTTGAAGAGCACACGTTTTGAGCCCTGCATTTCCTCCTCGATATAAGCCACAGAACGCGGCATCCACTTCACGTTCTTCGTAGGACGCAGAAGCAGTTTTCCGCTTTTCACCTCACGCAACTCATAGCTCCACGTGCTCTGACCGCCACGCTCCGTCGTCTGATAAGCCAGCGAAACGTACTTGCCATCAGCCGAGAGACCAACGCCACGCACACGCTTGCCATCGGTCAGGTCGTGAACCATGTAAGGATGCTTGGGGGAGAGTTGAAAGTTGAAAGTTGAAAGTTGAGAGTTAATTGTAACGCTGATACTGTCCGTGTCGTTGGGCTCAGCCAGATAACGGATGGCGAAGGTATGATGCTCGGGCGCCAGTTTCAGGTCGCCCCCAGCCTCTTTTCCGTCGATGAAAAGCTTATAGTTCTTAGGACCCTTCACCTCAATCTTTCCCTTGAGGTAGTCCTGATTATTCACATAGAAACTGAGCACGCCCACGCTCTTGCTGTCCTTGAGCGAGGGGAGCACCTGTCCACGGAACACGGTGGTAGGCTCGGCCGTAATCGCCAAGCCGTTCATGAGACTTTTCTCATCAAACTTCTTGCCGTTTACGTCAACAGTATCCATTCCTACTGGGGCAGCCACCGCAAAGGGACCTGCCAGATTAAACTCCTTAACTTGTATCTTCTCCTGAGCCAGAGCTGATATGCCCAGCGCGAGAAATGACCACAAAACGATCTTCTTCATAGTTTGTTTTACTTTTTCACACTTTCACCTTTTTACTTTTTTGTCAGTTCCCAAAACGCCACCGCAGCAGCAGCGGCCACATTGAGCGAATCAACGCCATGAGCCATCGGAATACGCACCACATAGTCGGTCGAAGCAATCGTCTCCTTAGGCAGTCCGTCGCCCTCGGTTCCCATCACGATAGCCAGTCTTGGCTCGCTCTTCAGGATGGGGTCGTCCAGCGCTATCGACTTATCCGTCAGCGCCATAGCCACCGTCTTAAAGCCCAGCGCCTTCAGGTTGGCATAGCTGTCGAGCCACGTCCAAGGCACCAGAAAGACAGAGCCCATAGACACACGCACGGCACGTCGGTTCCAAGGGTCGCACGAGTTGCGCGTCAGCAGTACGGCATCGATGCCCAAGGCAGCCGCCGAACGGAAGATGGCTCCGATATTCGTAGTATCCACCACCCCATCAATCACCACCACACGACGGGCATCCTTCAGGATTTCCTGCATAGATTTGGCTTGCGGACGGTGCATCGCACAGAGCACGCCACGCGTCAATGTGTAGCCCGTGAGCTGAGCCAACAGCTCGCGTTCTCCCGTATAGACAGGGATATCGCCACAGCGGGCAATGATGTCAGCGGCATCGCCCGTGATATGCTTGCGCTCGCAAAGTAGCGACAGGGGTTCGTAGCCGGCATCGAGCGCCACACGAATCACCTTGGGACTCTCAGCAATAAAAACACCCTTTTCTGGGTCGAGCACATTACGCAACTGAGCTTCAGTCAACTGACCAAAGACCTC
>CAZIKA010000239.1:0-2201 GCA_964539705.1 uncultured Prevotella sp.
TAAGTCTAGTTTAGTTTTTGTGTTGGTTAAGGGCTGCCGATTGGCAGCCCTTATTTATGTTTCACGCACAAAAAAATGGCTACCGTGTGGTAACCATTTCCTTTGTTAGTACGCCACTTTCCTTGTAACGCTCTTTCCGTTCTGCATAGTAACACGTTGCAGATATAATCCCTTTGTGGGTGTCGAGACTGGCTTTCCTGAGAGCATGAAGTATTCTATCCTAACAGGACTTCCCTCGGTAATCGTACTGATACCAGACTCATCACCACCAAAATGGTATTCTATATAGACAATCACACACTGCTGTTCACCTGTATTAGTAAAGGTAAACTTATCTGCCACGCTATTAAGCGAGAAACTAACCGCGTTGGGATTGTCGCGTGAAGCATCGAGATCAAGAATAGTGGTGGTCGTCTCTGTATATTCTACACCTGCCACCTCTTTCCAGTAGCTGGTACGAGAGGATGCGTTGGTGCCTGTTACACTATAGAGGATTACTTTTGTTGCTTTGGCTCCCTCTGGCATGAATACGGTGTTTTGGGCACCGTTAGACAACTTGATAGGTGTACGAAGCAATGTTTCTCCTTTATAAGGGATGCTCATCTTAGGACTATTACCACCTGAGGTATAGGCTTTAGTCAGGTTACCCGTGCAGACAATTGAAAAGCCCTGTGCCTCATCATTCTCCGCACCCTTCATCATATTCTGTACACCACTGTTGTCGTACGACTGAGTATACATATTACCCCATGCCAGCAGAGCAGTCTTTGTCTCGCCAGCAGGCTGAGGATCTGGAGTTGGGTCTATAGGCTTCTCATCGCCACCTACAACCTTCAGGATTCCCTTGGTGTATAGTTCTGTGGTGTCCCATGTCTGTCCTTCTCCTGGGGTAGCAGGAAGTATCTGAGCAAAGGTGCCTGTAACTGTTCCTGTGAATACTGTTATCTCCTCAGCATTATAGAAAGTCTTTTCCTCCATGGCTTCATTCAACTTCAGGATAGCAGCAGTTCCCAAATTTAGTCCACCGCTAAAGGTCAGTCCTTTATCGGTAGCCAGTGTGTCGCCCACCATTAGCATACCATTCAAAGTGACTTTACCTGCCAGCGTACCCTTACCAGCCAGAGTAGCACCTGAGGCTACTGTGACGGCACCAGTCCCTGTATGCTTACCATTAACAATGAGCGTACCTGCCTGCACCTGCGTCGTACCAGTATAAGTGTTAGCACCCGTCAGACGCCAGTCACCCGTCCCCTGCTTTACGACTGAAGTCTTGCCTGGGTGACTATGAGCCTGATCGTAATCATCAATGACGCCTCGAAAAGTCTCATCAGTATTTGCACCACCAACGACCCATGTACCCTCACCCTTTGCCTTCACGTTAAAACCTGACAGCGCTGTGCCTGCATCACCAGAGAGACCGCCCAGATAGAAAGTAGACTGATTCTTCGCACCATTGACAGAAGCATTACCTTTCAAGTACAGCGTTGCATTCTTAATGCCTATCCCATTCTGAATAGCAAACTGACTTTGGTTTGCCTTACCTGTTCCATTCACAATAAGTTTACCAGTAAAGTTATCCCAGTTGCCTTTGATATACTCGCGCACATAATGCACATTCCAAACAAGGGTACCCGTACCTGTCACCATACAGCTATTCTCATTCCACAAATCAAAATCAATGGTTGAGGTCGTACCTGCTACAGCCTCTATGGGGAAGTTATATTTTACAGAAGCTTCGTTCTTGCCTACGGTAACAAACTGTCCACCCTGCATCACGAGTTTCGATGCTGAACCGAGGCCAGCATCAGAGACATCCTTTGTAGCCAGTTTCATGATACCACCCTTCATCACGACATTACCATCGAACTTAAAGAAGCCTGTGGTATTGACAGCAAGAGTTCCCTCACCGCCAATCTCCAAGTTACCCTGTCCTTCAATGCTACCATTCATGGTGACCACAGCTGCCTTGTTGGCTATATTCAGTTCGGTATCGCTGTAGAGTATAGCAGAGCGGTTGGTTGAGGTGGTTGCACCTGTGTACTTGTACACACCACCATCCATCACCCAGTTCTGTGCAAACTCTTGGCTCTTACCGAGTCCACTGGCAACGTCACCGTTCTTCAGCGATGAGAACGCATAGACGCCATCGTGGAGCACGGTAGCTCCCTCATACTGCTGGTCTGTGACGACAGTCAGCGTAC
>CAZIKA010000240.1:0-2193 GCA_964539705.1 uncultured Prevotella sp.
CCATTGAGAACAAGATGCGTGAACTGGCCTCTAAGAAGGAGCCTGTGGTTCGCAAAGAAGTAGCTAAGGCTGACGCTTTGAAGCAGTTTGCTGCTGATGGTCAGACCTACAAGTGCGAGCACATTGAGCAGGACCTCGAGGACGGCACTATCACCACCTATACACAGGGTAACTTTACAGACCTCTGCCGCGGTCCGCACCTCGTGGATACCGGTGAGATTAAGGCTATCAAACTGACCTCTGTTGCCGGTGCTTTCTGGCGTGGCGATGCTACCCGTGAACAGATGCAGCGTCTGTATGGTATCTCATTCCCTAAGAAGAAGATGCTCGATGAGTATCTCGTGATGCTGGAGGAAGCCAAGAAGCGCGACCATCGTAAGATTGGTAAGGAGATGGAGCTGTTTATGTTCTCTGATAAAGTAGGTAAGGGTCTGCCCATCTGGTTGCCAAAGGGTACCGATATGCGTCTACGTCTGCAGGACCATCTGCGTAAGGTCCAGAAGCGTTACGGCTATCAGGAGGTGATAACTCCGCATATCGGTTCAAAAAACCTCTATGTCACTTCTGGACACTGGGATCACTATGGTAAGGACTCGTTCCAGCCTATCAACACCCCCGAAGAGGGCGAAGAGTATCTGTTGAAGCCCATGAACTGTCCTCACCACTGTGAGATCTTCGCTTGGAAGCCCCGTTCATACAAGGATCTGCCCCTGCGTATCGCAGAGTTCGGTACGGTTTATCGTTATGAGCAGAGTGGTGAGTTGCACGGTCTGACCCGTGTACGTTCGTTCACTCAGGACGATGCCCACTTGTTCTGTCGTCCCGACCAGGTGAAGCAGGAGTTCCTCAACGTGATGGATATTATTAACGTAGTGCTCTCTGCCTTCGGATTCAACTTCGAAGCACAGATCTCTCTGCGTGATCCTAATAACCACGAGAAATATGTGGGTAGCGACGAAGACTGGGCATTAGCAGAAAAGGCTATCCAGGAAGCCTGCGAAGAGAAGGGTCTGCCCGCAAAGGTAGAATATGGTGAGGCTGCTTTCTATGGTCCTAAGCTCGACTTCATGATCAAGGATGCCATCGGTCGTCGTTGGCAGTTGGGTACCATTCAGGTGGACTACAACCTGCCTAAGCGCTTCCAGTTGGAGTATACCGACGAGGACAACCAGAAGAAGACACCTGTGATGATTCACCGTGCCCCCTTCGGAAGTATGGAGCGTTTCACCGCGGTGCTTATTGAGCACACCAGTGGTCACTTCCCCTTGTGGCTGACTCCCGATCAGGTAGTTGTTTTGCCTCTGTCAGAGAAGTACAACGACTATGCCAAGGAGGTACTCGATCAGTTCAACCAGCAGGGCGTTCGCGGTTCTATAGACCTGCGCAACGAGAAGCTGGGTCGTAAGATTCGCGACAACGAGCTGAAGCGCATCCCCTACATGGTGATTGTTGGTGAGAAGGAAGCTGCCGAGGGACTCGTCTCTATGCGTCAGCAGGGTGGTGGCGAGCAGGCCACGATGACGATCCAGCAGTTCATCGACAAGATCAACGCTGAGGTGGCTGAGCAGACTAAGAACTTCTAAACAAATAATGCATAAAAGAAAGAGGTCGTTTCATTGCGAAACGGCCTCTTTTTCTTATATATACCTTATATATATTATACGGGTATTTTATCAATGCGCTTCTGGTGGCGTCCGCCCTCGAACTCGGTTGAGAAGTACTCATCCATAATCTTGCGAGCCATCTCCTCGTCAATGAAGCGACCGGGCATTACCAGCACGTTGGCATTGTTGTGCTGACGAATCAGGTGGGCAATCTCAGGAATCCAGCACAGTCCGGCACGGATGCTCTGGTGCTTGTTGAGCGTCATGTTGATACCCTCGCCAGAACCACAGATGGCGATGCCGGGGAACACCTCACCAGCCTCAATGCCCTTGGCCAAAGCATGACCAAAGTCAGAGTAGTCACAAGAATCCTCGGTGTAAGTGCCGTAGTCCTTGTATTCGTATCCCTTCTCCTCGAGATACTTCTTGACGAACTGTTTAAGAGCATAGCCAGCGTGGTCGCTGGCTATGCCTACTATCTTAACATCCATTATGCAAGGAGTTTCTTAACCTGGTTGTAGACGTTCTCACCAGTGAAGCCGAGTTTCTCGTCGAGCACCTTGTAAGGAGCAGAGAAACCGAAGCTCTC
>CAZIKA010000241.1:0-2170 GCA_964539705.1 uncultured Prevotella sp.
TATACAATGCCCTGCGCCAGCATGGCCTTGGCGACCTTCATGAAGCCAGCCACGTTGGCACCCTTCACGTAGTTCACATAGCCAGAAGGCTCCTTGCCGTATTTCACGCACTGCTCATGAATGCCCTGCATGATATGGTGCAGTTTCTGGTCTACCTCCTCGCCCGTCCATGAGATACGCATCGAGTTCTGCGTCATCTCCAGACCGCTGGTAGCCACGCCACCTGCGTTGACAGCCTTACCAGGTGCAAAGAGCTGACCGGCAGCAATGAATTTGTTCACAGCCTCAGCCGTGCAGCCCATGTTCGACACCTCAGCTACGCACAGCGGCTTCTGAGCCAGAATCATATCGGCATCCTCACCGTTCAGCTCGTTCTGGGTAGCACAGGGCAGATAGATATCGGCCTTTGCCTCCCAAGGCTTTTTGCCTTCGAAGAACTTTGCCTCAGGGAATTCCTCAGCGTATGGTGCGCAAACATCATTACCACTGGCACGCAGTTCCAGCATGTATTCTATCTTCTCGGCATCCAATCCGGCCTCATCAAGGATATAACCGTCAGGACCGCTGATGGTGATGACCTTTGCTCCTAGCTCGGTAGCTTTCTTTGCTGCACCCCAAGCCACGTTTCCAAAGCCGCTGAGTGCTACCGTCTTTCCCTTGATGTCCATTCCGTGGGTTTCCATCATGTGATGCACAAAATAAAGGGCGCCGAAACCCGTTGCCTCTGGACGCAGGATACTTCCACCCCACTCCAGACCTTTACCCGTCAAAGTAGCACCGTGGAACTGACTCGTCAGTTTCTTATACATACCAAACAGGTAGCCTATCTCACGGGCACCCACGCCAATATCACCGGCTGGCACGTCCATATCAGGACCTATCACCTTATATAGCTCTGTCATAAACGCCTGACAGAACGCCATCACCTCGCGATCGCTCTTACCGCGAATGCTGAAGTCTGAACCGCCCTTACCACCACCCATCGGCAATGTGGTCAGGGCATTCTTAAAGGTCTGTTCGAAGCCCAGGAACTTCAAGATAGAGAGGTTCACCGAGGGATGGAAACGCAGACCGCCCTTATACGGGCCGATAGCGCTATTAAACTGCACACGATAGCCTATGTTCACCTGCACCTCGCCCTTGTCATCAACCCAGGGCACGCGGAACGTAGTGATACGCTCAGGCTCCACGATGCGCTCCACGATCTTTGCCTTCTCGAATTCCGGATGCTGGTTATACACATCCTTTATCGACTCCAGCACTTCACGTACAGCCTGCAGATACTCTAATTCACCTGGGTGTTTTCGTTCCAGGTTTTGCATAATTTTCTCAACTTCCATAGTCTTATTCTTAAAAGTTAACTGTATAGGTTATTAGACGAGGCAAATTTAAGAAAAAAAATAATAGCTTCCAAGAAAAACGACGAAAAATGTTTTTCTTCTGTCGAAAGTTTTGCACTTTCGGCTTTTTTCTTTATCTTTGCCCTCGTAAATCACAATTAGCAATAACAATGGAAGCAAAAGCACTAAATGAAGCTCAAATGAGCATACTTAGGCTGTTGGGGTCAATGAAAACTGTTGAGGAAGTAAATGAACTTCGTCAGGTTATCTGCGACTACTATGCCCGTCGTGTCGATGATGAGGTAGAGAAGTTGTGGGAATCAGGACAGTGGGACAATGAAAAGAACGAAGCCGTCCTAAGCGAACATCTTCGTACTCCTTATAATCCTGCCAGATAAATTATGGCAGTAAAGAGAATTGTTCTCGACACTAATTGCCTTATATCCTCATTATCAAGGCGAGGGCAATATTATCCCGTATGGAAGGGACTCCAAACGGGAGAATATACTCTTTGTGTTTCTACAGATATTTTGGAGGAATATGCAGAGATTATCACACAGAAAATGTCTGTACAGGTTGCTACTAATGTCATTCATTTATTATTAGAGAGTGATTTTGTAGAGTTAGTTAATCCATACTTTAGTCTTCACCTGATAACAGACGACCACGATGATGACAAGTTTGTGGATTGTGCTTTCGCTGCTAATGCCACATATATCGTTTCTAACGATAAGCATTATGATGTATTGAAAGAAATAGACTTTCCTAAAATACTTGTTCTAAGACTGCAAGAATTCCTCGGACTGCTACAATCCGAGAAAGATAATAAT
>CAZIKA010000242.1:0-2170 GCA_964539705.1 uncultured Prevotella sp.
AGCATTGCTTCTACGTCCTTCTCAAAATCCTTTGGCTCTGTGGTGGGAGCGTAGCGTTTGATGATGTTACCATCCTTCGAAATCAGGAACTTAGTGAAGTTCCAAAGGATGTCGCTATCCTTCTCCACACTCTTACTGAGTTTCTTCAAGAGAGCGTGTGTGGCTTTAGCCTTCAGCCCCTTATACTCTTCTGTGGGAGCCTGTGTCTTCAGATATTCGAAGATGGGTTCTGCGGCAGGGCCATTGACATCACCCTTTTTCATGATCTGGAACGTCACACCGTAGTTCAGCTGGCAGAACTCCTCTATCTGTCCGTCGCTGCCTGGATCCTGCTCCTTGAACTGGTTGCAGGGGAAACCGATGATGACCAGTCCCTTATCCTTGTACTTCTGGTTCATTTCCTCCAGTCCTGCGAACTGAGGGGTGAAACCACACTTGCTGGCTGTGTTCACCACCAACAGTACCTTTCCTTCGAACTGAGCGAAATCCAGTTCCTTACCTTTGCTCGTCTGAGCCTTGAAATCATAAATCTTTGCCATACCTTATTATTTAATAATATCGTTTGCGATGTTTCTGGGTGCAAAGGTATGATTATTCTTTTATATCGCAAGCGATTTATCTTAAACTTTAAGTTAGATTAACAATAAATCGTGCACGATATTAACTGCACCGTTCTTTATAGCATTTCCTCAAGTCTTTCCGCTCGGCCTTCAAGGACGCTTTCCAAAGATAGATGCCGTCGTTGGCTTCTGTGTCAAAGTAGCTAGTCGTTTGAATTTCGAAGTTCATTGATCAGATTGTCTAATGTGTTCAACTTACGTGTACCTTCAATAGACTCCTTTGCCTCCATCAGAGCGCCACGCAGTTCTGCAGCCAGGTCTCGTCTGTTGATGACAATGTCATCCTCCCTAATGGGAACGACACGAAAACTGCCTGAACGTGATTTCACTACCACGTCTTCACCACGATAGGCCACATCGACATATTTTGCCGTGTTTGCCCTAAAATCTCTTCCTGTAACAACTACCATAATGCTATCAGTTTTATATTCTGCGTGCAAGGACGGTGCAAACCGAATACAGAGAGCTTGCTCTATGTTGAGGTGCAGCCCATTCTCGCAGCCTTTCGGCTGCAAATATACGAATTATTTTTGAATTGTGTACCATTTTGGTGCACAAATTTTCATATTTCATTGTTTTTTCGTACCTTTGCACCCAATTATGAGTAAGCGAGAATATATTCAGGCAAACAAGGACTGGCTCGAGGCCAAGTCGAAGGAGGAAGGCGTAAAGGCACTTCCTAAGGGTATCTATTACAAGGTGCTGAGCGAAGGCAATCAGTCGAGTGCGCAACCTACAGTACGCAGTATCATCACAGCCCATTACACTGGCAAGACCATCGATGGCAAGCAGTTTGACAGCAGCCGTGGCGGTGTGCCTCTGGCCTGCCGACTCTGTGACCTCATTGAGGGCTGGATTATTGCCATGCAGCAGATGCATATTGGTGACAAGTGGGAAATCTATATCCCTGCAGAGATGGGCTATGGAAAATTCTCTCAGCCCGGCATCTCAGGCGGCTCCACACTTATCTTTGAAATAGAACTGATAGGCATCGCATGATTGACTTCGATTCCATATGGCGCACTCATCTGAAAAACAAATTGCCGCCGACACCCTGCAGAAAACAGAGTATCGGCGGCCTATGTTTTACGTCTGAATAAACCTAACCTTGAACTTCGTTCGAGCTTGCTAAAGCTCGGTAGATTGAGCAAGCTCATCTACGCTCGCAAAAACGCAACCTTATGTCGGTTCACCTGACTGGGCGGACGAACTGCGAAGTGTAGCCAGTAGGTGCCACGAGGCGAGCGCTCTAATAATAGTTCATCAAACGGTTCGCGCGATTCATCGCTGATGTCCAGCAGGATGACGGCATAGCGAATGGCCTGCTCCAAACCTAAAACTTTGATGTCAGCAGCGCAGCCCTGCAAGTGGTTCGACCCCTCTACCCCACCCACTGCTTTGTTCACTGCCTCACTTCGATAGCCGCTGTTGATGATGATGGGGTCATCACCCTCGCCATAGCGACGGTTCCACTCGTCGCGCAGCATTTCCAGCCAACCACAGAGGCGTTTCAGATTCTCGATATGTACGTGCGAAGGGATGTTTCCATC
>CAZIKA010000243.1:0-2136 GCA_964539705.1 uncultured Prevotella sp.
CCACTTTTCCTACAAAAGTTTACTTTTCGATGTTTAAATTTGGAACTTCCAGATTTGTTGGTTATCTTTGCATTCTATAATCTGCTGGCTAATAATAGAAAGATATGGAAGAAAACAAACCCATTGATGGAGCTGAGTACATTTCGCTGCAGGAAGCTAAACACCTGAAACTGCCTTATTTTGAAGGTGCTGCAGCAGGTTTTCCTTCGCCTGCTTCCGACTATCAGCATGAGAGCCTGGACCTGAATGAGAAGTTCGTGCATCATCCTGAAGCCTCGTACTTCGTTCGTGTACGCGGCGAGTCGATGATTGGCTTAGGCATCCTCGATGGCGACATCTGCCTGGCTGACAGGCAGGAGGAAGTTTCTGATGGAAACATCGTGGTGGCCTTCGTCAACGGAGGACTCACGGTGAAGCAGATTGACCTCTCCACCCGTGACAAGGGTTACCTGCGCCTGCTGCCTGCCAACCCCGATTTCAAGCCTATCATCATTGATGCTTACGACCAGTTCATCCTGCAAGGCAAAGTGACTTCCATTCATCGCGATACCAGAAAATACTAAGCCATGTACGCCATCGTTGACTGCGATAACTGCTACGTCTCATGTGAGCGTGTTTTCCGTCCAGATTTGAACGGGAAACCAGTTGTTGTGCTCTCGAATAACGATGGTTGTGTAGTGGCTCGAAGCAATGAGGCAAAGGCACTCGGCATCAAGGCTGGCCTACCTTATTATCAATTAAAAGAGTGCTTCCCCAATGGTGAGGTGACAGTATTTTCATCGAACTATGAGCTTTACGGCGATATTACAGACCGTGTGATGTCGCTGGTTAGAAAGGCATCACCAACATTCTACCGCTACAGCATTGATGAAGGGTTCTGTGACCTGTCAGGCATGGATAACTACGACCTGAAACGCTGGGGTGAAGACCTCTCGGCCTATATCTGGAAGGCCACCCGTATGCCTGTGAGCATCGGTATTGCCCCCACGAAGACACTGGCAAAGATGGCAAGCCATTACGCCAAGAAATACAAGGGCTATAACCATTGCTGCCTTATCGACACCGACGAGCGACGAAAGAAAGCCCTTGAGATGTATGAGATAGAAGAGGTGTGGGGTATCGGAAGACGCTATGCAGCCCGTTTGCAGGCATTGGGCGTAAAGACCGCCTTAGACTTCGCCAAGCATCCCGAATCGTGGGTTCGCGCCATGCTGAATAACGTGGTAGTTGTACGCACATGGAAGGAACTGAACGGTATCGACTGCATCCCCATGGAGGATATGTCGAAGAAAAAGAGCATCTGCACCTCCCGCTCGTTCCCTGGCATGGTGACGGATATGGATGCCCTGCGCACCAGCATCTCCAACTTCGCCGCCCGCTGCGCCGAGAAACTCAGGAAACAACAGTCGGTAGCCCAGACCGTCTGTGTCTTCATTGATACCAACCATTTCCGTGAGGACCTGCCCCAGTATTGGAACATGGCCGAGGAAAGGCTCTTAACGCCGACCAATTCCACCCAGCTAATTGTTCAGACCGCTACCCGATGCACCGAAAGGATTTTCCGTCAGGGCTACCACTACAAGCGTGCTGGCGTTATTGTGATGGGCATCAGTCCTGATAATGGCATCCAGACGAACTTCATCGACTACGACGCTGAGCGGCATGAGAAGATGAAACGGCTCGACGAGGCACTGGATAAAATCAACCGTGAATACGGCTCTGAAACGCTGGTGCTGGGGTCGCAGCAATACACTAAGCCCGGTGGCAAAGGTCGTGCAGGCGTCTTCAAGGACAGCATTAAGCATGACTTCCGCAGTCCCTGCTATACCACCCGGTGGAGCGATATTCCAGAGGCAACATGAAAAAGGACGTGTAATATCGTTGAAGAGCGTTCTTGTGAGAAGGGCACTCTTTTTTTTATTTTCGATATATTCCTTTGTCTTTTAAAATAATATTAGTCTCCCAAGGAGAGTATTCAACTGGTTAGTGCTACTAACCACTTCAAATGCGAGGTACCTGATGGCAAGCAGCGTTCCGCTGATGCGCTGGATGCCGAATGCATAAAAGATGACAGATACCAGTCCCCAGACGTCCAAGAGAAAAGAAAATATTCATATTATATTATTAGGTTTATAC
>CAZIKA010000244.1:0-2119 GCA_964539705.1 uncultured Prevotella sp.
GCTTCTTCTGGGCCATCGGTATGAACCACTTCATGGAGATTGCCAAGATGCGCGCTGGTCGGCTGCTGTGGGCTAAGATTGTGAAGAGCTTCGGTGCCAAGAACCCGAAGTCGCTGGCGCTGCGTACCCACTCGCAGACCTCCGGCTGGTCGCTCACCGAGCAGGACCCGTTCAACAACGTAGGCCGTACCTGTATCGAGGCTATGGCTGCCGTGCTGGGTCATACCCAGTCGCTGCACACCAACGCCCTTGACGAGGCCATCGCACTGCCTACCGACTTCTCGGCACGTATCGCCCGTAACACGCAGATTTACATCCAGAACGAGACGAAGGTCTGCAAGCAGATTGACCCGTGGGCAGGCTCCTACTATGTGGAGACCCTGACCAACGAACTGGTACACAAGGCATGGGAGCACATTCAGGAGATTGAGAAGCTGGGTGGTATGGCCAAGGCCATCGAGACCGGTCTGCCCAAGATGCGTATCGAGGAAGCTGCTGCCCGTACTCAGGCTCGTATCGACTCAGGTGTTCAGACCATCGTGGGTACCAACAAGTACCGCCTCGAGCACGAGGATCCTATCGATATCCTTGAGGTCGACAACACCGCTGTTCGCAAGCAGCAGGAAGAGAGTCTGAAGGAGGTTCGCAGCAAGCGCGACGAGGCTGCCTGCCAGGCTGCCTTGAAGGCTATCACCGATTGTGTGCGCGACTTCAACGAAGGCCGTAAGAGTGAGAACAACCTGCTCGACCTGGCCGTGAAGGCTGCACAGCTCCGTTGTACGCTGGGTGAGATTTCAGATGCCTGCGAAGAGATCGTGGGCCGTTATAAAGCAGTAATCAGAACAATTTCAGGCGTGTATAGTTCAGAATCTAAGAACGACTCAGACTTCGAGAAAGCCTGTGCGTTAACCGAGGAGTTTGCGAAGAAAGAGGGCCGCCGCCCGCGTATCTTCGTGGCAAAGATGGGACAGGATGGTCACGACCGTGGCGCGAAGGTTGTTGCTACAGGTTATGCTGACTGTGGTTTTGATGTGGATATGGGACCGTTGTTCCAGACTCCCGCCGAGGCTGCCCGTGAGGCTGTGGAGAACGATGTGCATATCGTGGGTGCTTCTTCGTTGGCAGCAGGTCACAAGACACTGATCCCGCAGCTCATTGAGGAACTGAAAAAGCTCGGTCGTGAGGATATCATGGTCATTGCAGGTGGTGTGATTCCCGCCCAGGACTACGACTTCCTCTACAAGGCCGGTGTGGCCGCAATCTTCGGTCCTGGTACTTCCGTTGCCAAGGCCGCGGTGGAGATGATGAATATCCTGCTTGAAAAAGAGTAAACCAAGAGTACTTCCCCAGCCAGAATAATTTGGCTGGGGATTTTATGAGTCTCATATAGAACATGAATACGACGTACAGTATCTATCAGATACATTCCAAGATTGACGCGATGTCCAAGTTCCTCAATCTCAAGAAATATATTGAGGGTGACAAGAATACATTGGACATGATCCGTTCTTATTATCGAATCAACCATTGGGCCTACAGGCATTACCATTCACAGGACGGTTTTATGCATTTCAGGATCTCCAAGAATGGTTGCTTCACAGATGAGGATGTCTATCAGCAACCCGATTCTGTATCAGAACTGATCAAAGATGGTGACTTCATTTTGGAGTTGGGCTGCGGACAGTGCGCCAATCTCTTGTATCTTGCCCATAGTCATCCCAATGCTACGTTTGCCGGTGTTGACCTTTGTCCCTGTAAGGTGAAAGACCTCCCTCAGAATACTACGATCTATACGCAGGATTATAGCAGTCTTGCACAGTTCCCCGATCATTCTGTAGATGTGGTTTTTGCTTTTGAGACACTCGTTCATTGCAGTGACAAGGAGAAGGTGTATCGAGAGGTTTTCCGGGTGATGAAACCGGGTGGCAGAATGATCGTATATGACTATGCTCTGAAGGATCGATATGAGACTTACGACGACTATATGAAGATGGCGATTTCCCTGATCTCCAAGGGAGGTGCTTCTGCCCTCATTGAGTCGTTGGAAGAGATGAATGCCCACTATGTCAATTGTGGTCTGGAGATTGAGAAGTGTGTTGACTTCACCAAGGAGATTCTA
>CAZIKA010000245.1:0-2106 GCA_964539705.1 uncultured Prevotella sp.
GCGAAGAACGATGCCGAGGCAGAGACCTCTCTGACTATTCCCGAGACTTTCAGTGAGACCGTTGAGGGAGATGAATTCACTGGTACAATGGAATTCACCGTCGTTAAGATCGACGACAACGGTTTTGCAGGCCTTACTGCTCTGGAATCTGTAAGCATTCCTAAGACTGTTACTGAGATTGGTGCTAACGCCTTCTCTGGTGACTATGCCCTGACTACGCTGACTATTGCTGAGAACAGTGAGTTGACTACTATCGGTAACGAGGCGTTCAATGCATGGATCAGCCCTACTTTCGACCTGTCGAAAGCTACAAAGCTGACAACGCTTCCTGCCAATCTGCTGACAACGGCTTCTGCCCGTACTGGTGCTGGTAACACATATGTTACAAAAGTTGTGCTTCCAACAAGCATCACTACTCCCAGCACAGCCTTGGCTTATCTGCCTAACCTCGCTGATTTGAATATTGCCGAGACAAAGACAGCTACCGTTGCTGCAGGTTTCCTGGCAAATAATACGAAGATCACGGAGCTGACTCTTCCTGCTACTGTTAAGACTATCGAAGCTAATGCTCTGCAAAACTCTGCTGTTAAGAATCTGACCATTAATTCTTATCCGACCGACGCTTCTCAGACTATTGCCGCTTTGGGTAAGGACTTGGAGAGCCTGACTGTCAAGGATGAGTTCAAAGGCACATTCAATGGCGCAGGTAATGTAAAGGAGATTGAATTTAAAGGCAAGTTCAGTGGAACGATTGCTGCTGGTGCCTTTACTAAGGTTGAGAGCGTTATTTTCAACGAGTTCAACGGTACTATTAATGCTACTGGTATTGCTCTGGCTGGTGACAAGGGTGAGGTTGAGGTAACCTTCGGTCAGATTAGCAATGTTATCACCACAAATGCTATCACTGGTTTCACACAGGATGCTGACAATTATGTTACATTGAAAGTTGGTAAGATTAATACTAACTGCGGTGGTGCTGGAGCTATCGTTTCTACTGGTGTGAAGAGTGCTACCGTAACAGGTGCTGTTGCTAACGCTCTTGATCTTGACATGTTCTCTGATGCAGCCACTCTTACCTTCCAGGATAAGATCACCGCAGCTATTACTGGAACGACTGCTAACACAACTCTTAAGACCCTTAACTTAGGTGCTATTGAGATTACTGCAGGTATGTTTGGTGCTACTTCTCTGCAGAAGTATACTGGTATCAATGCCGTTACCTGGAAACCTGCTGACGACAAGGCTACAAAGGCTTTCGACCAGAAAGCTTTCTATAATGCATCAAACGCCATGGTTGTGACCTTCACCACTACTACCAAGGTTGCTTATAATGCATCATTCTATGCATGGGATGGAACCACAGATGCTACTCTCTATGGTGTTACATTCGTAGCTACTGCTCCTGAGGCAGAGGTGGAGACCACTGTTATCAAGTTTGAGGGTGAGGTAGCCGAGGACGGATATTATTACGCTACCGTATATATCCCACAGGCTAAGAAAGCAAGGATTGACAAGACTAATGGTTTCACCATGTACTCTGTATACCTTGACGGTTCGAAGATCTACAACAATCCTCTGCGTGTAATTAATGACAAGTACTATATCAATGGTGAAAATGCTATCAACGCTGGTCTGATTGTAAAGAGCAAATCAAACGAGGACGTAACAATCACTTACGATGACGGTATTACTCAACAGTCAATCCAGAACGCAGCTTATGCTCTTGGCGATAAGTTTGACGGACTTCTCTACAATGCCGGTGCAGCACTTCCTGGTGCGAAGATCATCATGGAGGATCCTTCCTTCACACTGGTTGATAATACCACTAAGAAATACAGTGAGGTCATTGCAGCACCTTATAACAAGGTTATTGTCCGTGTATCTAATCCTCAGACGACCAAGAGCGTTAAATATGGTGACTTCGATCCTACTGCTGAGCCCACAAAGGGTATTGAGAGCAAGGGCTTCTTCCTGTTGGCTGATCCCGCAGCCGCTGGTTCTCGTCAGGTTGTATGGCTCGACGACGAGGGTAGCGTTACCGCTATCGAAAATGTAGAGATTGCTCCTAAGGCTGCTGGCAGCATTAACAGCGACGCTATCTACAAC
>CAZIKA010000246.1:0-2069 GCA_964539705.1 uncultured Prevotella sp.
GATGCTGCTCAGGATCAGGCCATCGCTAACTACAAGAAGGCATTTATTGAGGCATTCGGGCAGCCCGACGCAAAACAGGATTGGGGATTTGGAACCAGCTCAAGGGCTACTCGTGGCGCGGACAAAAATCTTCCAACCAATCCGACTGAAAGTGCTAAACCTGGCGTGCCAGAGTTCAGCACAAGTGTTCCCGCTAACACACCAAAGGCTTCGAAGTCAAATTGGTGTGACAATGGCATTTTTTACATTGATAACGAAGCAGTAGAACTGGAAAATCCACAAAACCAGTCAAACGTAACCATCTATGCAAGTGGCAATAATGTAATTTATCCGTATGCAACGAATCAGAACGGAAATGGCACCAAAATTATTGTAACTGAGGGTTCCACTTTGACGCTTAATTCAGTTAGCGAAAGGTTGACCGTTTATCTGTCACCCAATGCTACTTTAAATCTTCCCAACGGTGGAACATTTGCCCAAGACAATGCAAAACTCTATATGAGTGCAAATAGTAATATTGTTGTGGGCGAAGGACAAACACTCACATTCACAAGTAAATATACTGCCTTGAATGATGGCGGAACTATAGATGCACCTAATTTGGTAGTATATGACGGCGCTCTCCTCTACAATGCTGTAGGTAGTACCATCAAAAATGCTGCAATCACAGTCCATAACATTTCTGGAGATAAAGGATCTGAACTAGTCAACGAAGGTAATCTTGAAAGCATAAAATCTATTGCTATTGGTGCGGGTGCAAAAATGTTCAACACTTCAACAGGTGTTGCAAGTGTTTTAGGCAAAACTCATGTGGCTAATTCTAAGAGTGCCTGGAAGAACGAAGGACAGTTCACAACTGGTGATTTTGAAGTGAGTGACTACGCTGAGCAAGTTTACAACAATTGTAAACTAACAGTTCACAAGAACACAAATGAAGGCGAATTCAAAATTTATGGTAAGTTTGTACTTGACGGTGGTGCTTCCGTTATTACTGACAAATTATATTTTGTTGACAACTCATATATATTTATGGGTGGTAAATCCCTGTTCGACGTAAAGGGACAGTTCTTTACAACTAACGATGACAATGTTGGTGGTATTTATGGCTTTGCTGATGATTATGCTGTTGTTAAAGCAGGTTCAATTACTCACAATGGAGACGACCAGTATCGCATGTCATATTTTGGCAATCTCTTCATTGATACTAACAACCATTTTGCACAGGGTTCAAAAGACGGAAAAGACCATGCAACAACTTCCCAGCCTTATTACTATTATGACAATACGGTGTCGTTCAGCTTTAATGGATCAACTTCTCCCGTATCCATTCCTAAATCCGATTGTAATCCCGGCTACAACAATGGTGGCGGTATCACCTATCAATACCGCATCATGGCTGAAGACCTGACAGTGAAGGAAAAGTCTGACCTCGACTTCAATGATGTAGTCTTCTGCTGGGCTATCAAGGATAATAAAGCTTATATCAAGCTGGAGGCTGCTGGTGGCACACTGCCTCTCTACATTGGCGGTGCACCCAACGAAGACAACACTGAGATTAACGGTGGCAAGGAAGTTCATGCTGACTTATTCAAGGTTCCCGTTACCACGATGGTGAACACTGGTCTTACCGTTAAAGAGCCTGTAGAGTTTACCCTCGATGACAAGGTGTATACTTCAGCCAGCGACATTAGAATTTTTGTGAAGAAGGGTGACAAGTACATTGAGATGACCGCTCCGGAGGGACAGCCCACCTCAAAGATTAATGTTCCTGTTACTACAAAGTGGGTTGATGAGTATGTTAACATCAGTAATGCATACACTTGGTTCTCAAACTGGGTACAGGATAAGAGCACTACAACAAATTGGGCCAGCCCTGTTGATAGGTTTGTTGACTACGACCTGAGCAATAATGCTATAGCTGAGTAATCCGAAACATCAAATACTCATATAAATTCATGTCGAAGGGGGCGTCCATGCGAATGGCCGTCCCCTTCATCATGCAGAACGCTCACAAGAAAAGAAAGATTGTTGTTCTAAGTTGTCCTAAGTTGTCGTTTAAAAAGAAGAAG
>CAZIKA010000247.1:0-2050 GCA_964539705.1 uncultured Prevotella sp.
GGACGAGTGGTACATCGTTTATCATCGCATCAATAAGAACTTCATCCATCACGAGCCAGGCATCCATCGAGAGGTATGCATCGATAAACTGACGTTCGATAAGCAGGGTCGCATCATCCCCGTCGTACCCACGCTCAATGGTCCAGAACCACTTGCTACTAAGAATTAGCCTGTTTACGATTGCTAAGTAGCCTATTTACGAAGCTAAACAGCCTACTAACGCATGCTAAGTGACGTGCTTACAGATCGAAAGCGACGAGCTTGCCAATCGAGACCTTCGAACTGCCGGTTCGTCGCCCTCGAACTGCCTGCTCCGTCATCACTTTTTTCATCATTTTTTCGTTTTTCTCAACACCCACCCCAAAATTTCTGAAACCCCGATAAGTACTAGGAATCTTCGTTTTAAACACTCCTCCCAACACTCCCCCCAGCAGTAACCCCAACACTCCTCCTAGGACTCCTCCCACTACTTAACTCCAATTTTCCAAAGGGGTGAGTCTTTGGTGGAGTGTTGGGGTGGGTGTTGGGTGGAGTGTTGACTCAACACCCACCCCTCCTCTTCCCCTTTATACATAGGCGTTTTGAGAGATTGGGGTGGGTGTTTGGCCAATTTGATGTAGAATCCAAAATTTCTTTCCAAGAATAGTTACATTCGGAAGTCGATTGGCAGAATAATGTGGATATATTTTGTATCTTCACAGAATACTCAGGGACTGGCCCCTGTCTTGCAGATGTAATAGGGGCGAACCTTTTACTATAACGAAATTTGGCTATGTCTTGCTCAAATCGGGATAGCCGATAATTCGCATTTCGGTGGCATCGCATATCTCTCGGGCATAGTCATTGAGTTGATGGAAACTGGCATAGTCTGATGAACCGTCAATGACCCAAGGGGCGAGAATGAGCAGATGGCCTGCGGCACAAGCGTAGAAACGTGACTTGGCCGGTTTCCAGTATTCGCCAATAGGTTCCTTCTGCAAAAGAATCAGGGGAAGATGGGCATCTATGGCGTCATCAACCACGATGGCTTCGCCCTTGGAGATGCCAGGTGTGATAAGCACCGTGCCTTCCTCAGCGATGCGCAAGAGACGGTCATGCTCCTTCTTATAATCGTTGGTTTGTTCTGTCGGCTGTCCCGTTTTGGGGTCTTTACGATGAAAGAACACTTGCTCTTTAATAGGATATTTCAGTAAGAAAAGATTGCCGAAGGCTGCATATTCCCTTCCTCCTATCCAAAGGTGAAGTTGGCGTTCCATCAGTCGTGGACATTCTCTACGGATACAGGCGCGAAGTGGGTTCTCCTCCATGTAGCGCTTGATATTTTCCAACATGCCAGGCTTATTGATGATGCGGTCGTGGTAGCCGCTTTCATAGAGGACGGGGCGCTGTTTCCCCGTGGGAGAAGCCACGGGCACAGCGGCTGTTGTGCTTGGCGCTTTTCCGCAAAGAGTTTCCTCGTCCTGTAACTGCCACCATGCCCGTGAACAGCCCGTTTTAAAGCCTCGTATCACCATTCCCAGATGCTTGCCCCTTGTCAGCGTCTGGCTTACCCACAAGAGCAAATGGATATGGTCGGGCATCATCGCCACCCGCCATACTTCTACCTCGGGGTAAATCTGATGAATCTTCAGCACCTCATCCTGAAGCACTCGCTGCCCTAAATCTGACAGGACGATATGGGGTGCGTTGTTTGTCCTTGGCTGTCCATTTGCGTGCCCTACAATGGTGCCAAAGAGGGGCTTACGACCATCTATGACCATAGTTATCATATATAGCCCCTTTTGGTAGTAGTCGTGCCAATAGGACCGTCGATGCTGGTTATGCTTGGTTTCGCAGCGTTTAATCATTGGGGTGTTTCCGTTTTAAAGCAGCAAAATTACAGACTTTATTTGGAAATTACAAAATGTCTTTGCATTTTTCATGATTATTAGTATCTTTGTAGGCGAAATATGACAATACAGTTTTTTTATAACGAAGGAGAGGCCACGCTGACATTCAGCGGCCGACTTGACACCGCCGTGTCATCGAAGGTGAGTAGCGACATTGAGCA
>CAZIKA010000248.1:0-2021 GCA_964539705.1 uncultured Prevotella sp.
GGCTCGTATTTCCAATCGACCTTTATAGCATGATAGTCTGCATCAACTGTTTTATTGTGGTATTTCTTTATTATGTTTTCATTTGTTCCATCCATGCCCCTGCCTCCTTTGTTATACAGGCTATCACCAAACGAAGTTGTACTCAGCGTGAATGATTTGCCATCCTTTGTAAACGTAATATCAGCATAATTGATTTCATAATGCTCCATTTTTACCACAGCTTTCACCTTATATCCATTTATAGGTTGGCGATAAACCACAATAAAGCTATCGTTCTCATTGATACTTGCTTCAGCAGTATCAACAGCCACATCCTTTTCTCCTTCTGTCAAGACCTTTGCTCGATGACAACTCGCCATCGCCAAGAGTGCTATTATTAAAATTGGTAATATCTTTTTCATCTCTACTTTTCTTCAGGCTCATTGATGCCATCCAGACTATTCTCATCGCCACTAATCTGAATCTTCTCTATCTTCCCAGCCTTATACAACTGCTCTGCAGCATCGATGCGATAGATGAAGAAATAGTTGGTAATCCTATCAAATCGAGCCTGTGGAGTAGTACCCAACAACAGTCCCACCCTATCATATTTGATGCTATCAATGTCTGAGAAAACTTTTCCCTCTGCATTATTCACAACAATTTGATTACATATTAACATGATGACAACACAGGTTACAGCTAATGCAGCAATAGCCCATATTATAATCTTTATGATCTTTTTCTTTTTCATGTTTCAAGTCTGCTCAGCCCCCATAATATATATTGTTTTTCGTCCTCTTCAACATAATAGTATTCTATAGGCTTTGTTCCCCATTTATAGGGATGACTAAGATAGAACTCACATAATTGTTTTCCTTCTTTGAGAAATTGTAAATCATAGAAATAATGATTCTCTGCAAGACAGCAAAATAGATAAAAGCCACTATCACCTCTTCTGGCGTCATTTCTCTTACCTTTGCCTCAGGGTCTTTACATTGAGGGTGCACCCCAATGGACATCCATAAACGCCACCAAAGTAGTGATACCGTTCCCATCAGTACCAATCCTCAAACGACTTATTCCCAATATTGATGCTTTCATCTTTAAATACTTTCTTAACGTGCTCCTATATTACATCCTCATAATCAATATCTTGTTTACCATATCATAATTATGTATTGAAATAGAATACGATTTATTGCCCCATTATGCGGCCAATCATCTTCCAGCCATTTTCTAACACGACATATTCACGACCTCCAGCACACCAATAACCACTGCCTCCATCTTTTGGACCAACAAAGAAGATTGATATCATATCTGCAGGTTGAATATTATTTTCCTTTATTAAAGTCCACATATCATCATCATTCCACTCTAGAAAGCTATAGCCACTCATACTCGTTGTAAAGCTGAAGTGTTGAAAGCAGTGTGTCTGTTTGTAAGGACAATCCCCATACCTGTGAAATAGTTTCCAAACAAAACTCTTAAATGCAATCATAATACTTCCGCAATCCTCTGTTTCATGCATTGTCTTCAAATACCTTACTTTGCCAGCAAACAAGTCATCATAGTCACTTTGGGTTAAAGAGAAACTTGTCCTCTTCATGTGCTTTATTGACTTGAAACGTTTTCTCCACGCTTCTTCATTAAATCCAGCTTCCAATTGCTCACGTTGATTACGAAGATGATTCATCTCGCATAAATCATTGCCTGACATAAGCGGATTATTTGACCCCCTAAAAGGATTATTGTTGAGTATTGTAGTTTCTTTCATGTCCTATATACTTATTCAACCAATTACAATTCATCACTAGTCAGCAAATCCAAGAACATCTTCACCCTGGCGAAATACTCGCGTATTGTGGTAAGATAAGCTCGTCTCGACTTAGGATCTTTCGCGTTATATGCCTGAATGTTCTCCACATCCAGCCCAAGATGCTCTGCCTGATAGATGGCCCGCTCGTTATGGAATTCCTGTGAGATAATCGTAAAACTCTTTAAACCATACACCTTGGTCGCATTGACCACAGAGCAAA
>CAZIKA010000249.1:0-1270 GCA_964539705.1 uncultured Prevotella sp.
TCCCTCGAAATCTATCTCATCCATGCACAGTTCGTGCTGAAATACATCACGCCCCACCACCTGGGCTACTGGCCCACCTTCCTGCTGCTCCTCGTCATCAGCATCCCCCTTGCCTGGCTCCTCAGCCGCCTCGTTTCCCTAATCATCAAGCCTCTGAAGAAGTGAACAGCCTATATTATAGTGTAAGTTTTTTCGACAAAAAACTATAAATCTCAATAACTTTTCGTATATTTGCAGCGATAAAAACAAATAAAAGATGGCAGACAAATATCAGATTCCGTTTATCAATGCTTGCATTCGTGCATTCGCGAAGCGAGTAGGCCTGCCTGTGAAGAACGTATTCCAGTATCTTGACCGCTTCAAAGGTGTCGATTTCCTGATAGAGTTTTACCCGACTCTGCACCTGCAGTCGATAGAGGACACGGTGGATGATCTCATCGTGATGTGCAAAAAAAATGGAGGGGCTTTGGGATGATACTTTATCACGGTACCAACGTTGAGTTCTACGAGATAGACCTCTCAAAGTCTAATCGCTACAAAGACTTTGGACAAGGTTTCTATTTAACAGACATCCGTCAGCAGGCCGTAGAGTTGTCAAGAAAGCGTGCCACTCGCGACGGAGGCACCCCTATAGTACAGGAATATGAATTTGATGAGAGTCTGCTGCAAGACTCTTCCCTGAAGGTTCTTTGCTTCGAGAGACCATCGGCAGGCTGGGCTGAGTTTATCTACAAAAATCGCAGCCGCAGGAAACCGCCCTTCCACCATGACTACGATATTGTCATCGGACCGATAGCCGATGATGGTGTAGCCTACTTGCTTGACCGCTACGAAGAAGGGTCGTATACTATCGAAGAACTTGCTCGCGAACTGAAATTCAAGCATCTCAACAGTCAGTATTTCTTTGGCACCAGCCATGCCATTTCACTTTTAAAACGCATCAAATGATTATGAATCAGCAACAGCAGCAGAATTTTCTGATAGCCTATACCATCGACCGTATGACTGAGTTTCTCATTGAAGATTACGAGTTGCCCATTGCGGCAGCACTACAGTTTATCTACAATTCTGAAACCTATCAGAAACTCAACCAGACAGACAATGGACTTTACGAGCAGAGTCCATCGTATGTGTATGAGTTGTTGAGTCAGGAGTATCAGACGGGCGTTGCTGCATAGAACCATTATGTTTGAACGGGGAACCGACCCCGTTCACATGGTGATTATGTTTCAGGTTTTATGACTCCCTTGCGCTTTCACTTCTTTTTCCT
>CAZIKA010000249.1:1280-2011 GCA_964539705.1 uncultured Prevotella sp.
TTATTAAAGAGTTGCAACAAATAAAAAAACTTCACCGTGCGGTGTAAGTCGATTAATTTCATGGTCTTACGGTGAAGGATTTCTATTTGACAGACATAGGCCTCATATATAACCGAGATAAAGATGGGGATGCGCCTTCCTTTCCAGCCCATCCCCATCTTTATGACACTACAAGTTTATTGCTACTTCATGTGAACAGAGAACCTGTTCACATGTCCCGATAAGGTGCCGTCAGATACTTCAAACAAATAACTTACCCCGAAGGTGAAGCAAATGAACGAGGTGCTGGCCCGTGTGAAAGAGGCATACGCTGACAAAAAAAGACGCTGAAGGGTTGCTACCCTCAGGAGCGTTGGGCCGACTACGGCATCCCCGACAAGCGATAATCCGTTCTCACAACTTAAAAGGAGCAACACCTGATTGGATGCTGCTCCCTTTATTTATGCGGTTAATCAATGTCCGTTACGAGACCTCGATGGCCTTGGTGACCTTCTCCTTCGGTTCGGTCTTCGGCATCGTGATGGTCAGGATGCCGTCCTCCACCTTTGCAGAAATCTTGTCCTTCACAACGTCATCAGGCAATACGTAGTTCTGCTCATAGTTTGAGTAACTGAACTCGCGGCGCAGGTAGTGACGGTGACTGTCCTCATGTTTGTGTTCCTGCTTGTTCTCAATAGCGATGGTGAGGTTGCCGTCGTCATTGATGCCTACGCGGCAATATTCCTTCTTGA
>CAZIKA010000250.1:0-1995 GCA_964539705.1 uncultured Prevotella sp.
GACGAGCACTTCTATCGTGGTGAGGACTGGTTTCTCGGCACAGCTCCCAAGGATCGCTATCCCAACTGCGGTGCCCTACGCTACGACAGCTACGACCGCAAGGGACCGAAGGTCTTTGCTGGCGAATATGCTTGTCACGGACGCGGCAAGAAGTGGAACCACTACGAGACATCACTCTACGAAGCTGCCTTCATGACTGGTATCGAGCGCAATGCCGACATCGTAGAGATGGCTACCTACGCTCCCCTCTTCGCCCATGTTGAGGGTTGGCAGTGGCGTCCAGATATGATATGGTACGACAACCTGCGTATGTTCAAGTCCGTCAGCTACTACGTACAGCAGATGTACGCCCAGAACAAAGGCACCAACGTGCTCTCGCTCACGATGAACAAGAAGCCCGTAGCTGGACAGGAAGGTCAGGATGGCCTCTTCGCATCCAGCGTCTTCGACAAGACCACCGGCGAAGTGATTATCAAGGTTGTGAACACCTCGAAACAACCGCAGGCAATCACCATCAACTTGCAGGGTATCAAGGGCGAGCGCACCGCCAACGTGCTTGAACTATGGACTAATGGGAAGCTGGATGACGAGAATACCCTCGACCGGCCAGAACTGATTCACCCCGTTCCCCTCACCGTACAGTGCACAGCCGACAAGAAACAGACTGTTCTCAACGACCAGCTCCCCGCTATGTCGTTCCGTCTCTATAAGATAAAGAAATAAATTCTATTTGAATATCCAACAAACAAGCTCGCCTTCACTTATTTGAGGGCGAGTTTGTCGTTTTTGCTATCCGCCCTGTCAATAATGCAAACAAAATGCAAAACAAATCATACGACACTTTGCAATCTATTTGCTACCTTTGCATGAAAAACACTATACAATGAAACTCATACCATTATTACTTACCTCATTTCTGATGCTTGGTTGCACCTTCAACAGCAACAGCAACAAGGACTATTTACTTCAGGGAGCATGGATACTCCGACAGGCGGATTATCCTGTCGGACATACCGAAACCTTAACAGAATCAGAAGGAACACTTCTTCGACTATACGATGTCGACAGCGTGATGTATCAATGCTGGTTGACCAGGACAAAGACAGGACTGACTATAAAGCCCCAAACGCAATGTCATATCACCTTGATTGACAAAGGACACGGCGAACACCTCTATCTGGAGAACGATAACCCGCACCCATTGACGGTAATCGATGATTCCACCATCATGATTCAGCAAAACGGCATCCGATATACATGGCACAGTGCCGATGATATCGCAAACGACTGGGGCTCTGAGATCAGAGAAATCATGGCAGCAGACAAACTGAATTCAGATGAAAAGCAGAGCTATATGCTCTCTCCCAAGGAGCGCCAGCAGGCCAATGTGATACACGCCTTCATCTTCTCAACCATCGGAGTCGTTATCTTACTGATACTCATCGCCCGTATTGCCTACGACTATCGTAAGGACAAACGCAGGCTTCTGCTACAGCTACAGCAGATTCAGGAAGTGCAGGAACAACGTCCGCAAGTTGTCAAACAAGCCATTGAGTCAGTAGAAGAGGCATATTTCGCATCCGACGAATACCATACCTTGCAACACCGCATTGCCACAGGACAGAGGCTAAAAGATGACGAATGGCTTGACATTGAGACCCATATCAGGAAAATATATCCTGGTTTCACCAGTCAGTTACGCAACCTCCATGCGATGTCAGAACTGGAATACCAGGTATGTCTGCTCATCAAGCTCAGGATTACCCCATCTGACATCGCCATTGTCTTGGCTCGCGATGCAAGCACCATCAGCACCGTGCGCAGCCGGCTCTATAAAAAGGTGTTCAACCACAAGGGTGGAGCTAAGGAATGGGACGAATTCATCCTTTCCATCGGCGCATAAACAGTATGCAAACCATTTGCAAACACGTTGCAAAATGAATGCAAAATCAAAAGCTTGGAAGAATGACGGAAAGACCGTACTTTTGCACCGAC
>CAZIKA010000251.1:0-1944 GCA_964539705.1 uncultured Prevotella sp.
AACGATATACAATATGCCCATATCGGGGGCAAAATTAAAGCAAATAATAGATATTTCCAAATTTTCTTAGTAATATTTTCGTTTCTGTCAGCCATCATACATCTTACTTCTTCCATCAGCCCTCATACATCTAACAAGACATAATCCTAAGTTTCTTATTCTTATATGGTATCCGTTTGGGGGCTATCCCGATAGTTTGATTATATATCTTGTCAGACCGTATCAAAAAACTGTCCCCACGATTCCACGGCAACTTGGCATCTTCCGGACACGTGATTTCAGGGACAACTAGCACGTCTGCCCCTAACCCTAAAAGTCTTTCAATTTTCCAGAGCTTACTGTCGTTTATGTTATAGCTGACTATTTTCATCTTAATGTCTGGTTATCTCCTATAATATGATATGGTGTCGTGGGCTTTGCCTGTATAATCTTGGGTGAATTCTTTAGACCAGCGTTTGAGGCAGTTTAATTCTATGTAATCAGTTGTTAGTTTTTTGACGGAATATTGACTTCGTATAGTATCGTTTTGAAATATATAGATGGGACCTATCCCCAAAATATTCTCAGGATCAGTTCCGAAGTTTTCCCTATAGATATTTGGATAGTCTAATGCAACTGTCAACGTATCATTGATCATATAATACGACCCTTCACCATCTCATAAGTTCCCCATTTGTTATCTGGAGCATAATTATGGTTATATGTGTCTCTTCTTTTGTAAAATACGATATTGTTATAGGAAAAGACAAAAGTATCCATCAGAACAACTTCCTTCTTGGGGCCATATGTTGTATTACCCTCGACAATAGAGCTATGATAACGCACCCACTCACCGACAAGTTCTGCCTCACGGTATTTCGCTTTATACTGTGATACCGGCTTGTCCTTACATCCTGTTAGTATGAGAATGCCGACTATTAGCAGGAGAAGGGTAGTAAAATGTCTTTTCATATTCATATCTTTATATCATTCCGTATATTGATTTAGTACCTCCCAAAGGCTCTTTGGTTTGAAATTCTCATCTGCGAGTTTCTTTCCTTCCGTTGATTTAAGTTTCTTGTTAATGCCTTTCAATGTAAGCGAGATGCTGGCAAGAACTTTCATTATACTCCAGCTGATAAGTGTTGAAAGCAGTGCTGATACGGTTATCGCAAAGCCTATTGGTTTAAGTTCCTTGTTGAAACCTAAGCGGTCTTCACTGTACGCAATTGTGTACTTCTTGTGGGCGAATCAATCAAGGAAGTGTACTTCCGTTGATAATGTTCTGGTACCACCTTGACGCAGTTCTGGAGTATTGATGCGAATATCGCAATCAACGACGAAGAAAGTATCGGACTTATTGGAACGGATGACGTTTTCATCATGCATATCGCTAAGGTAGATGTCAGGTGTTGCGTATGTCCAATTGCGAGGATTTTTAAGTTCAAAGCCTATTTGGCGCATGTAATCAGCAATCTCTTCATCGCTAACTGGCTGGCCATCAATATAAGGTTGCTCAGCGATAATCTTGAATTCGCCACGTTTGTTGCGACCGAATCCAAGAACCGTAAGTTTTGTCTCAGGAAAATAGGTGTTGTGAAGTGAAATCCTGTCGAGGGCGAAGATGGGCTGGATGAAGTAATCAAGTCCAATGGATTTGATAAGCGTAGAGCCATGATCATAAACGACGGCCTCGCCACCTTCTGCAATCTGCTCACCTAGGCTTTGTGGCAATGACTCTTCAACACATTCTGTCCATAGCCCTACTGCCTTAGCCCATTGTTCGATTACTGTTTCTTGCTGCGCTCCAAGTTGGCACTCTCTTTGGTAGTCGCTGAGTGCTCCTTGATTCTGCGAATCTGTGCCAGCTTCTGCTCCCGCGAGCAGGGATGCAATGACATTTGTTGTACCTCCCGCTGAGCAGCCATGCTGTTCTTGCGGTGAAAATCGTTGGTAAACCAACTT
>CAZIKA010000252.1:0-1926 GCA_964539705.1 uncultured Prevotella sp.
CAGCGAAATAGCTGCGCGCAATGTATGGTGAGGGTTCGTAATAGGCACTGGAGTTGTAGTTGTCGATAGTTTTGCAGATGGGATGATTGTAAACCCTGATGATGGCATCTGCAAAATCCTCGTCTGGTTGTATGGTATTTAGAATGAGGCGCTTATAGACCTTTCCCATCTGAGTGGCAGAAGGAATTTTAGGGCAAAGGTTAGGGTCAACGTCTGTTACATCATAATCACCCGCTTTCAACTGATACGTATCAATCCAATCAGTTTCAACAGCTAAGGGATTCTCCGAATGCAATACATCGGCAAGTGATAGTTTCTTGGCTAACTCATCATGTCCCATCGCGTTGGCAACATACAGATTGGGTTGCTTCAACTGTCTTGCCACACGTTCAATCATATAGCAGACAAAATACAGGTCATCGGTCTGAACCTGTTCGTCAGGGAAATATACATTCGTCATAGTCTAATACTCCTTTCGTAGGTTAAAGACCCTAATGCCTTTTGAGTGCAAAAAACAATCTGATGGGTTGGATATTTGAACTTAGCCAATACCCAGAATGCTTCCCTAGTGATATTGCCCTCCATAAAATCCTCAACGTAATCCCATATCTGGTCATCAGCCATAGGGCCTTCTACGATGTCATAATCATGCTTCACGCCACGTCTGCAATCAACGACGAAATCAAGCCATTCATCGGTCATCTCAGGAAAGGATAGTACTTTCAAATCATCAGATGGTTGGTAATCAAACACAGATACAATATGGTTATCTTTCTTTGTCAAAGCCCATTTCCGTGCCTGCTTCTCCAAGTTTGTACAATAGAATCCATAACCAAAGTCCTTGTAGAACCCTGATACCAGTATTTGAGGCTTTTCTACCACCACATTACTGCCATGATATAATATAATCTTTTCCATCATCGTTGCAAAGATAAAGATTATTTTTGAAACGGCAAAACAATTGTGGTTTTTTCCGTCCGCTCAGCCGAAGGACGCTTGCCGCTCGGCTCTGCCGCTTTCACAAAGCAAAGCGACTGAAAGAACCGAAGGGACGCAAGAATTCCGACAGGCGGAAATTACAGGTGCTTCTTCGGATAGAGGGCATCCCACCAAGTGGGGTCGTCTTTCAGCCAACGGGCAAACCATGCCATCTGGGTGGCCAGCCATTTTTCACGCTTAGAGTAGTCGAGGATGTGGTGATTCTCGCCTTTCACCTGCACAAGGGCTACCTCACGACCGAGGAGTTTCAAGGCGGTGAACATCTGCAGACTCTCGATAAGGGGCACGTTGGTGTCGGCATCGCCATGAAGGAGCAGCAGGGGCGTGTGAATCTTGTCGGCATTGAACAGGGGCGATTGATTGACGTACAGGTCGCGATGGCTCCAAGGATAGCTGTTGGCCATGCTGACCTCGCTGTAGTTATAGCCCCAGTAACCCTCACCCCAGTAGCTGGTGTGGTTGGCAATGCCCGCATGAGAGACAGCAGCGGCGAAGATATCCGTCTGCGTCTGAAGATACTGCGTCATGAAACCGCCATAAGAGGCGCCCATGCAACCAATCTTCTCCTTATTAATAAAGGGATGAGCCTCGCAAATCTTCTTCGTACCCTCGATGATATCCTCTGCAGGTCCACGACCAGCGGTGTTCACGTGGCGCGAAGCCCACTCCTGTCCGAAGCCCGTAGCACCACTGGGCTCAATGATGTAGGCCACATAGCCCAGCGAGTTCCAATACTGAGGGGCATAAGGCGACTCAAAATAACGAGAGACGGGCGAACAACCGCCGTAGTAATACACAATCATGGGGTATTTCTTCGAAGCGTCAAAATCCTTAGGCAGATAGAGACGGCCATAGACGGTATCGCCCTTCGAATTCGTAAAATTCCAGTCTTGGCAAGTGCCAATCTCGGCATCACCAAGAGCCTCA
>CAZIKA010000253.1:0-1904 GCA_964539705.1 uncultured Prevotella sp.
CAGACGGAAAAGAAGGACGCCTATACGCTGACTATCAACGACGGCACAATCATCATGGTCGGGAAGATGAAAAAAGGCAAGCGCAGCATCACTATCGGCAAGGAGAAGGCTGTGACGTGCAGTCCTATCGTTACGGCAGCACTGCCTGACTATCCCACGAAGGATCTACGCAAGGGCTTTGTTGACAACGGCTACCGAACAAACGATAGCGTGACTATCATTGGCTGGCTGAAGGATATGCCCAAGGTGGCGTGGGAGCGAGGAAAAGAATTTGGTATCGGTATTGAAAACATCTTCAGCGACAAGGAGGAAAGTTCTTATGCGAAGATGGACTCCCTAGGACGTTTTTCGTTTAAGATGCCGATTCTGAACTCTTCGCAGGCGTTCCTCGACTGGGGACGAACAACGAAGAGCACCCTGCTGGAACCAGGCAAGACCTACTTCTTCCTCTATGATTTCTTGACAGGACAGACGCTTTGGATGGGCGATGACGTCAGGTTGCAGAACGAACTGCTGGCGCATCCTCACGACTGGAACAACGACCGTATTGAGGACAAGGAAGAAGGTAAAGTAACTGCGATGCAGTTCAAGGCTCGGACAGACGACTCGCGTGCTGCCAGCATGACAAAGCTACAGAACTGTCTGGCCCAGCATCCCAACCTCTCACAGCGATACATCGACTATCTTTCTGGCTATTATCTGACCAGTCAGGGTGAAGCGATGATGCAGGCCCGCTACTCCATTCCTGGGTACGATCTTCCCAAAGAATATATGGACTATGTGGGCAACGAACTCTGGAAGAAAGCCTGCAAGCCCTATACGCTCTATAGAGACTTCAGCACCTTTGTTCGTGACTATCTCAATCACCTCAGAGACACGCAGCAAGGAGACTGGGGCATACTTTTCAGAAACACAGTGCTGCGTTTAGAACAGCAAGGTATGGTGACCCTGACCGACAAAGAACGTGAGGCGTTGAATCATTATATCATCATGCACAATCAACTGGAGGCTGGTGTCAAGAACGATATCTCACAGCAGGAGCGCGACTCCCTTATCAATGCCTTCAACTCCAGCGAGACCGTCACCACGCTGAACGCCCTGATAGTCCGCATGGGAGACCCGCTGCAGGACGAGATGAATCTTACCGGCTACCGCCAGACAATGGAAGTGCTCGACTCTGTGGGGTGCGATCGCGCACTGCGTGACATCTCTTTGGCACGCCAGTTCTGTCGGGCCATCAACGAGAAGCGTACCATTCTTCCCCCTGCTGCCATGAACATGATGAATTTGGAATTGCAACTGCCTTCTGCCAAAGCTGCCGTTATGGCGCTGCAAAACAAGTATCTGGAAATACAGCAACGTGACATCACTAAGTCGGGCAATCTGAAGACTAACGACGATGTGGCAAATATGAGCGATGGTGAGCAGATACTCCGCAAGCTTACTGAACCCTATCGCGGTCGTCTTGTTCTGCTCGACATCTGGGGCACTTGGTGCGGTCCTTGCAAATTAGCACTCTCGCACAGCGAGGAGGAATATGAGCGACTGAAGGACTACAATCTCGTGTATCTCTATTTGGCCAACCGCAGCCCTGAGGATGGATGGAAGAATGTCATCAAGGAGTACAACGTCACGGGCGAGAATGTCGTACACTACAACCTGCCCGCCTATCAGCAGAGTGCTGTAGAGCATTTCCTGCAAGTCCACAGCTGGCCTACCTACAAACTCATTGACCGCGACGGAAAGGTGCTCGACGTAAATGCCGACCCGCGCAACCTCGAAGCCCTTGCAAAACTATTGGATCAGATGAAATAAAACAACCAGAAACTTGCCGGTATCGGCAAAAATTAGTATCTTTGCGGCAGAAAATAAGCTAAAAACTTGCCGATAGAAGAAAATGGAGT
>CAZIKA010000254.1:0-1888 GCA_964539705.1 uncultured Prevotella sp.
CTGATAAGCAACGAGAGGTAGTACGACAGGCTGCACGACAGGCACAAAACGCCGTTAGTGACCTGGAGATGAAATACGATTACTCATGGAACCTGAACCGCATAGAACGACTGCACTTATTGGAAGTTCTCGGCAAGTTCACACTAGCCCTTTCGTGCATCATCTTCTTCTTTATTGGAGCACCACTTGGAGCCATCATCCGAAAGGGTGGTCTGGGTGTACCCGTCATCGTGTCGGTCATTGTGTTCCTTATTTTCTACCTGCTCGACATGACCGGTATGCGTATGGCGCGTGATGACAACTGGACGGTATGGTTCGGACGCAGCATCTCTGTGATGGTGCTCACCCCCATGGCCATTTTCTTTACTTATAAGGCTAACCGCGACTCAACCGTGTTCAACGTCGATGCCTACCGTATCATCATCATGCGTATGCTTGGTCTGCGCCAGAAACGCAACATCGTAAAGAAGGAAGTGATTATCGAGGAGCCCAAATATAGAATGGACGCCACGATGCTGCAGACCATCAACGAGGATATCGCCATATACTCAGAGGCTCATAAGTTGTTGCGCTGGCCTTCGCCCATCAAGGTCTTCTTCCGTCCCGGTGACGATCATGAGATAGAGCATATCAACGAAGTGCTGGAAGTGGCCATAGAAGACTTAGGATATACGCGCGACAAGCACGTGTTATACCAACTGAACAAATACCCCATATTGGTCACCCACGCCCATACACGCCCCTTCAGACGGAAATGGCTAAACATCATCAGCGGACTCATCCTACCGTTGGGTGTCTTCTTCTATTTCCGCATGTTGCGTTTCCGTCTGCGCCTCTACCGTGACCTACGCGATATCAGCAACACCAGCAATAAACTGATACCGATTGCACAGGAGCTTGCCGACAAACAGGGAGACGCCATGATGGATGAGGCATACAAAGATTATACAAAACTAGAAATACAACAAGATGACAGAGACAATCAAGCTGAATAAGATAAGTGAGGCCATCGATGATTTCCGCGATGGTAAGTTTGTGATTGTGGTTGACGATGAAGACCGCGAGAACGAGGGTGACCTGATCTGTGCAGCAGAGAAGATCACACCTGAGATGGTGAACTTCATGCTGAAATATGCACGCGGCGTGCTGTGCGCACCTATCACCATCAGTCGTAGCGAGGAGCTCGACCTGCCCCGACAGGTCAGCGAGAACACCTCGGTACTGGGCACACCCTTCACCGTGACTGTGGATAAGTTGGAAGGATGTACCACTGGTGTATCTGCCCACGACCGCGCTGCTACCATACAGGCACTGGCCGACCCCTCATCTACCCCACAGACCTTCGGTCGTCCGGGACATATCAACCCCCTCTACGCTCAGGACAATGGCGTACTGCGCCGTAGCGGACATACTGAGGCTGCCGTAGATCTCTGTCGCTTGGCAGGACTCTATCCCGCCGGTGCGCTGATGGAGATCATGAACGACGACGGTACGATGGCTCGTATGCCTGAGTTGCAGGTCTTTGCTAAAGTGCACAACCTGAAGATTATCACTATCAAAGACTTGATAGCTTATCGTCTGCAACAAGAGTCGCTCATTGAAGTGGGTGTTGAAGCCGATATGCCCACTGGCTACGGACATTTCCATATCATCCCCTTCCGTCAGAAGAGCAACGGGCAGGAGCACTTCGCACTCATCAAGGGCGAATGGGAGGAAGACGAGCCCATCCTCGTGCGCGTACATTCTTCTTGTATGACGGGTGATATCCTCGGTTCACGCCGATGCGATTGTGGCGAACAGCTCCACAAGGCCATGCAGAAGATAGAGGAAGAAGGCAAGGGCGTTATCGTCTATATGCAGCAGGAAGGTCGCGGTATCGGCCTCATGA
>CAZIKA010000255.1:0-1887 GCA_964539705.1 uncultured Prevotella sp.
AATGAGAACAATACCGAGGCGTATATCCGTAATGTCTCACGACTTACGGGCATAGGCCCCGATGAGCCATTAGGCATCCCAAGTGAAAAGCCCGCCCGCTGGATAGCCGTAGGCGCAGCGATGGGCATTCAGGAATGCGGCACGGAAGGCTTTGATATGTTCGCCATGCTCCGAGGGTGGGGGATGGCGAGAAGTGATAAGTGATGAGTGAGAAGTGAATCTGTCAAGCAGTTTATCTGATTCGTTAAATGGCGAATAAGGAGAAAGAATTGTTATATTAGGTGGACGCTTTTCGTATTTTTTGAACGCTATTACAAGGTTTATTCAGTAAAAGTGTATACTTTTGCCGCAGAAAACAATTAAACGAAAAAAAATGAGACTACTAAAAACCATTCAAATCATCTTGCTCCTGACACTCTCTCTGGGTGTTCAGGCAGTAGAGCGACAGAAACTTAACGTTTTCGATAAGCCAAATGAGCAGAGTGAAGCTCGCTTCGACTCTGCCATGGCGAGAAAAGGTCGAGCAAAGCTCAACTTCAATGCCGACTGGCGTTTGTGCGTCGGCGATTTTCCTGAAGCTTCTAATGAATCATTCGATGATAGTCAGTGGCAACGGGTGACGCTGCCCTATGCCTTCAATGGTGACGAGGCGTTTAGGAAAGATATCGTGGATTTGACCGATACCATCTGCTGGTACAGAAAACAGTTCAAAGTTCAAAGTTCAAAGTTCAAAGTTTTTATTGAGTTCGAGGGCGTGCGTCAAGGTGCCGACTTCTACCTGAACGGACATCATCTGGGCTTTAGCGAGAATGGTGTGATGGCCTGTGGCTTTGACCTGACACCGTATATTAAAGAAGGAAAAAACGTGCTGGCCGTGCGTTGCGATAATAGTTGGAACTATCGCTCGCGTAAGCATAACAGTCGTTACCAGTGGAACGACCGAAACTTCAACGCCAATTACGGCGGTATTCCCAAGAACGTCTATCTGCATATCACGGATAAACTGTATCAGACGCTGCCCCTCTATTCCGACCTCGGGACGACGGGTACATATATCTATGCCACCGACTTCGATATTCCCAACCATCAGGCAGTGATTCACGCAGAGTCGCAGGTGAAGAACGAGGATGCGAAAGCACGTACCTTTACGTTCTGCGCACAGGTGCTCGATGCCGATGGCAAGGAGGTGGCACAGTTCAAAGGTGAGCCTGTTACCATGCAGCCGGGCGAGACGCGTACCGTCAAAGCCCAGCAATTAGTGAAGGGCCTGCATTTCTGGTCGTGGGGCTATGGATATCTTTACACGGTGAAGACAAGTCTTGTCGGCGGGGAAACCGCCGACCACGTTGTTACCCGCACCGGCTTCCGCAAGACACGTTTTGCTGAAGGAAAGATTTGGCTCAACGATCGTGTGATGATGATGCACGGCTACGCTCAGCGTACCTCTAATGAATGGCCTGGCGTAGGTATCTCTGTGCCTGCCTGGTTGAGCGACTACAGCAACGACTTGATGGTACAGTCGGGTGGTAACCTAGTGCGCTGGATGCACGTCACCCCTTGGAAGCAGGATATCGAGTCGTGCGACCGTGTGGGACTCATTCAGGCGATGCCGGCAGGTGATGCAGAGAAAGATGTGGAGGGAGCCCGTTGGAATCAACGTACGGAACTGATGCGCGATGCTATTATCTATAACCGTAACAACCCCTCCATCCTTTTCTATGAGTGTGGCAATGAGAGTATCAGTCGTGAGCACATGAAGGAGATGAAGGCCATCCGCGACGAGTACGATCCCTTTGGTGGACGAGCCATTGGCAGTCGTGAGATGCTCGATATCGATGAGGCGGAGTACGGTGGTGAGATGCTGTATATCAACAAGTCGAAAAAGCA
>CAZIKA010000256.1:0-1796 GCA_964539705.1 uncultured Prevotella sp.
ATGCTACCGAATGGCAGAACTTCTATTTCGATGATATCAACTCGTTCTCATACGTCTCTTTGACTGGCATGTCGAAGGAATACTACGGTGTGGAATGGGGTCTGAACTTCAAGCTCACCGATGCCATCAACATCAAGACCATAGGTACCATCAGCGAGGCTCGCAATACCAACAATGCACAGGTATGGTATATGAGCAGCACGAAGGGAACCTTCAACGATGCTAACGACGGCAAGCCCGAGATTTGTTATAATAAGAACATGCGCGAGGCTGGTACACCACTCACGGCTCTGAGCCTTATCCTGAGTTACCACAAGAGCGGTTGGTTTATTGATCTCAACGGTAACTACTATGACCGTATCTATCTCTCCTACTCTCCTGCCTACCGATATGAGTCGACACTCGCCAAACGCTACAAGTTGGACTTCGAACCTGTATACGACAACAACGGAAACGTCTTGGAAAGTGCTGTGGCACAGGCTAAGGGAAAAGGTGGTTTCATGCTTGATGCCTCTATTGGTAAGAACATCAATATGAGTCATGGTCGTTCTATGAGCATTAACTTGATGATTACCAACCTGTTGAACAACCAGAAGATTGTAACTGGTGGTTACGAGCAGAGCCGCTCAAGCTATACCGCCAGCGAAAATGTTCGTGCTTATCAGTTCCAGAAGAATCCGTTCAAATTCTATGCTTACGGCATCAATGGTATGCTGAATATTGCTTACAAGTTCTAATTGATTTAAAAGATTGAAGATTATGAAAAAGATACATTATTTATTATTAGCACTTGTATGCGGACTCTTTGCCAGCTGTATGGATGGCAACGACGGTCTGTTTAATGACGGATGGAAAGCTCCGGAATCGCTAAGCGACAACCTCTATGGCAACCCAAGTATCAAGGAGACTAATCATGTGACAATAGCACAACTGAAAAGTAAGTTCAGTACTGAGGTATCAACCGAAGGCCAATACAAACAGATCACAGAACCCATGCAGATCAAGGCTGTTGTAACCGCCAATGATATTCAGGGCAATATGTACAATGAGATTGCCGTACAAGATGAGACTGGAGCTATCTTCATTGGCATTGCCCAGGGAGGCGTTTTCGGTTACCTGCCAGAAGGTACTGAAATCCTTGTAGAACTCAATGGTCTTTATATTGGCAACTATCGTAAGAGCCCAACCATTGGAACCCCATACAACAAAGATGGCGACATCAGCGTTAGCCGTATGCCTCGTGCATTATGGCTGGAACACTTCACCTACACAGGTCAGAAAAAAACCATTACTCCTGAAGTATTCTCTACATCATGGGACATCAACACAGATGCAGGCAAGCTGTGTACCATCAAGAACGTCACTATTAAGAAAGGCGGCTACTACAATACTGACAAAAAACAGTATGTTGACCCATACGAATTCGTAAAAGGAGAGTCAGCCTATTCTCATCCCGACTACTCAACTTCGTGGTATTTCAATGAGTTTTCTGACGAACAGACAGGCGGTGTGCAGCTCTACACAAGCAACTACGCTGACTTCGCTGCCATGAAACTGCCTACTGGCAAGATGAACCTCACAGGTGTCATCAAGCGTTATCGCGACCAGTGGGAGCTAATCCTGCGCACTATCGACGATGTTGAGATTATTAATGAATAACTTTAGAAACAATAGAAAACAATAAAAGCTATGAAAAAGATATATCTAAGCATGATGGCTATTGCCATCGCAGCATTCACCTTCACCGCCTGTGAAGATGTGCCCGAGCCATACAACAATCCGTATGACCAACTGAA
>CAZIKA010000257.1:0-1769 GCA_964539705.1 uncultured Prevotella sp.
GCTTGTTAATCTGATCAATCATTGCCTGAAGTGCCTGGTTGCTCAAGTCATAGTCATCCTCTTTAGTTCCCTGCTCTAATTCTGTGATATCAGTAGCATCAACTACTTCCATCAAATAGTCGCCTAATTTTCCTGCAGCTGAAGTATAATCGAAGTCTGCGCACTTCTGTATACCTTCATCGTATGTATTCTTCAAGGCTTTCCACAACTTAACATTTTCAGCAATGCTATCCTCCGCAGCACTAATAACTGCAAGGGCAGCTTTTACTTCGGTCTTATTTGTCACAGGAGTATTGAACGCCTCGGCATACTTCGTCAAATATTGCTCAGAAACATTGACACCTGTATATTCCTTCTTGGTGACGGCATTTTCCATATATAAATCATAAGCCTCAGCAGCCTTTCCGAAATAGGTCAGCTTGAAGTTGTCCATACACTCCCAGTCCCAATCAAAGATTTTCTTATCCTTTCTGATACCTACACGTACAGAACCTTCTTCAACCATGAAATACAGATCATTCAGATACAGGCCTCTCTCAAAAGCTACACGTGCAGCAGATGGGTCAGAAGGAATATAATAGGTTACACCATCATGAGTCTGCTCTTCCTGAGTTGCAGTGGTTCCAAAAGAAGTCTCACCAGCCAAGGCTTTTGTATTCATGGCATCCCATGCATTCATAACGGTAGACGTCACTGTGTCGTTGTCTGCCTGAGCGTAAAGATAAACCACATAGTCTTTCTTCTCAGCATGACCTTCCCATGCACCGCGGTTATAAGCATTTGCAGTAAGTTTATAAACGCCTGCAGGCAGACCCTTCAAATCCTGATACACATTGTACTTGTCCTTGCCATAGAACTCTGCTACTTCAGCAGCAGGATGGGGGTTGTTACCAAAACCTGGCTGATCTCCCTTCCAACCTTCAGCACTATGTCCATCGAAATTAGGATTCATCAGCGAGCCCGTCATGTCGGCAGGATTATCCACTGTGGCATCACCACCTAAGGCATCGCTGATCTTCTTCTGAACAGACAAGGTGGCAGCTTTCAGTTCCTCCACGGTTGCAGCTTCATTATTATAGATAGCCTGTTCTGCATCCACATTAATGTTCTGTTCCTTTGCAGACTTGAGATAAGTCAGCAACTCTTCAGCAGCACTGAACTGATCCTTCATAGGTTCCCAAGCCTCTAACCAAGTTTTGTATGTCTCTTCAGTGACAAACACCCAGTCAACACCAACACCAGGAGTGGCAGGATCTACAAAATACAGACGGGTATCACCAGTACCATTCCAACCCAAGAACTTATCATTAGCGGCATCTGCTACAATAGCCAGTTCTGAATTAGAAATACGATACTTACCGTCTTTCTCCGTAAACTCCCAAAAACGATATGTTGCATCGGAATTGTCCACCCAGATAGCACCTGCATCATCTGTTGAGAACACGCTTAGCCATGCCTTCTTGGTCTCCACAGAGTCGGTAAATTCGAAACTTCCATCCGATGCAAAATCAGACTGTACAATTTTCACTTTATAGCCTTTGGTTCCAACACTAGCACGGGTGTTCCAGTCATTGCCACCAACAAAAAACATGCGTGCCTCTGTGTTGAACAGATAATACACGGCATCAATCTGGAATGCCTCAGTCTTTACCACGTTCGGTCGCTGACGCACGCCATCAATAATTTCTGCGTTGGCAGTGATGCTACTCAGCAGCACGCCACCCAAAATGAGTAGTTGTTTGATTTTCATAATCTAAATTTGTAGTTAG
>CAZIKA010000258.1:0-1742 GCA_964539705.1 uncultured Prevotella sp.
TGCAGAGCATCAGACTCATGAAATTAAAATACTTTTTCATAACGATTCTTTTTAAGTTAATACTATATAATCATACAGTTGGATAGCTGTACGATGCGCAGCGATTTCTGATGTTTTCCGCGTCAGAAAATACTGTTTTCTAGGTTGGAAAACGATATTTTCCAAGCCAGATAACAGTTTTAAGCAGGTAGTTCGAAGTCGAGGAACTGGCAGCTCCTCAAGGAGGAACAGGCAGTTCCTCTACTTCGATTAGGCAGCTCTTTGCAAATTTTGCCTTCATCATAATATGCAGAAAAATTCATCTTACAAATGACAGATGACAGTTACAACAAAAGGAGTAGATAAACAATAAAGATTAGTTAAATACCTTGTAGAGCCGTTAATAGACGTTAAGAATAAAACTGTAACCTTGCAACTTGTTAACAAAAAAACTATCTTTGTCGAGAAAACCTAATTATAAATTAAATATTCGACGATTATGAAAAAATTAAAATTTCTTTCTATTATGATTATGGCATGCGTTGCTATGGTTTCATTCAACGCTTGTGGTGATGATAAGGATGAAGATGGTACAAAGACAGGAAACGATGGCAAGTCTACTATTAATGACTCCACACAACAACAGGGTTCTGTTGCTGCTGTCATTGGAGCGTGGGAAACGGTAGCTGCAAAGGCAGAGAACGGTCAATTTATTGAAATCAACTCCACCGATTCTACTGTATATGCACTGTGGATGCGCTTTGAGTTTGGTGCTGACGGTTCGTTCAACGGTTATGCTGTAAACTATAAGGGCGGCGCTTCAGTTCGTGGTCGCATTGAGCACACCATGATTGGTAAGTTCTCATACAATGAGAAGAATATGACGGTGACTCTGATTGATTTGATACAGGGTTATCACAATGTGATTGATTATCTGAATGGTCGTCCGGTTGAAAATAAAATCACTCAAGATATTAAACTCAGTTCATTCACGAAAGACCAGATGGAATTCGTTATCCCAACAAACGACGGAAACTTTACTTATATCATGCGGAAGGTTTCTGGCGGTGTTGATGTAGATCCCGTGAATCCCAACGACTCTACCGTTGTTCCTCCCGTGAATCCTAATGACTCTACTGTTGTTCCTCCTATGAATCCTAACGATTCAACAAACGTCACTCAAAAGACTACTGCGCAGATGCTTATCGGTACATGGGGCACAACAAATATTCGTGGTAATGCCGTTGGTAATGATTCTACCGTCATTGACACGTGGGACAACTATCCCAGCAAAAACGATGTCAATACCGGCAAGACCAGCTTAAAGTACGAAGAGTATGTATTCACCAAGGATGGCGTTTTCGAGAGATGGGCTTTCGACGATAACAGACAATTCAATCTTATTTTTAGCGGAACATATGCCGTTGATGGTAACTGGGTAACCGTCCTTGTCGGCGATATGAGATTCGGCATCACTATTTCCAGAATCACTGATACCAGCATGGTATTCATTAGCCAGACCTACGAAGAGGACTTTAAGACCAAGGATGGCAAGAATGTGCCTGCTATAGTTACGGATTGGATTACAACAACCAGAATATATTCAACGAAATAATCTTAAGTAGCAAAACAAAAGAAGAAGGAGCACCCGATGTGGATGCTCCTTTAATTATAGGACGGTGTGTCAGCGGGGGAACCGCTGACTACACTTATTCTTAGTCCTCCCAGTTCTCCTGAGACTTGCGGATGTAAGTCTTGTAGCG
>CAZIKA010000259.1:0-1741 GCA_964539705.1 uncultured Prevotella sp.
TTAATAAGAATATTGGTGAGTCGGTTTAATTCCTTTTGATTAAGGCTTCCCCAAGGGGCGTGTGCACGTCCCTGCAGACTCTTGTCCAGGAGGTAGTTCCAAAGGCGCTGAGGCAGCTCAAAAGGCCGCATAGAGGGCAATTGTTTATGTGGATACTGTCGGCAGAAAGTCATTAACTCTTGTTGTACCTCATTTTCCTTTAATGATGTCCAGTTGACAGAAAGTGGCAACTGGTAATTATTCTCACTAAGCTGGCGTGCAGCATAGCTGCTGAGGCGTAGGATGCAAGGTCCACTCATACCCCAATGAGTGATAAGCAATGGGCCTGAGGCGCGCATTTTTGTGCCTGGAATCATCGCTGAGGCTTCCACAACGGTACCCATCAAATCGCGTAGAGCCTGATCTTCGATAGTAAAGGTGAAGAGGGAAGGGACGGGAGAGACGATGGTTTGAGGTTTCTTGCGTCCCTCCGGTAGCAAGCGTCCTTCGGCCGAGCGGAGATTTAAGATTTGAGGTTTATTCATGCCGCCTGTGGTGATGGCGATGAAGTCGTAAGCAGAAAGTTCATCAAGGCTATTTATGCGTGTGCCGGTCTTGATGGTGATACCCAGTCGACGAGTCTCATGAAGAAAGAGATCAATGATGGTCTGTGATGATTGCGATTGTGGAAAAACGCAGTGATCCTCCTGAGTAACGAGTTTGACGCCTCGACTTTCAAACCATTCGTAAGCATCGCGATAATCGAACTGCTTAAAGAGGCGTTTCAGTAGGCGGTGACCTCGTGGATAGACGCTTTGCAAGTCGTTGATACCCTCAAAAGAGTTGGTGCAGTTACAGCGTCCGCCACCAGATATTTTTACTTTAGCAAGTACGTGGTGAGAGGCCTCAAGGATGGTGACATCCATCTGTGGACACATCTCCTTAAGATTAATGGCCAGAAAGAATCCAGCAGCACCTCCACCAACGACAGCTGTCTTCATAGACCTAGTTATGATTCATAGGCTGCGGCTTCAGCTGCAGCGATAATCTCTTCGCGAGAAAGTTCCCTGGGGTTATGGGTGATATCAGAGAGATCGAACTCATTGTCTAATTGTGAATTGAGATCTGAGAGTTGAGAGGTGGGATTAGTTTTGCTGTTTACGTTTCCATCTGCCTGCTCGCCCTGAAGGTAATCATACCTCTCAGTTCTCAGTTCTCCGTTCTCAGTTAAACTCCGTTCTCCATTCTCAGTTGAGATAATAAACTCCTTCTCTTGTTCCAAATCAGGTGCAATAGCTGTGGGCTCTTCTTCCATCTTGGTACGTTCTGACTTAGCTTGGAAGATAGCATCAATGAACTGCGGCTCACGACGGAGGCGCTGCAGAGTCTCTTGTGAGGCTGCCTGTTGCGCTTCCTTCTTGGAGTAGCCTTTTCCTGTGCCACCCTCTACGCCTTCTATCTTAACCATAAATCCAAAGACGGGAGAACCTTCTTTGTCCTTATCTTCTGCCAGAATCTCATAAGCCATCTTCACACGGTTCTTCTGAGTCCATTCCAGCAGCTTCGACTTGAAGTTCACCTCCTTATAAGCCACCTTATCAATATTGACCATTTGTGCCAGGATACGTTTCTTCATAAAGCGCATCACGGCATCGTAGCCCTGATCCAAATAGATGGCACCAACAAGAGCCTCGAAAGCATTACCAGCCATATAACTGTTGTGTGAACGCTTAGAGGTGTTGCTCTGAATCAGTTCGGTGAG
>CAZIKA010000260.1:0-1731 GCA_964539705.1 uncultured Prevotella sp.
AAAAAGGTGTATCTATTCGCGCAAAGGTGTATCTATTCGAAGAATAAGGTGTATCGATTTGTCGAATTGATACATCTTTATATCATTTCGGGTATAATTTTGCATACTACACTCAAATTTATACCCGTTTTGATATATTATTTGCAATAAATATGTATCTTTGTACCCGTTAAGGTATAATTGTGATGACATTATCAGAGCATATCAAGCAAAAACGAAAGAAAAACGGCCTTTCTCAGGTAGAATTAGCAGAGAGAGCCGGAGTGGGTCTCAGATTTGTAAGAGACCTGGAACAAGGCAAGCAAACCTTGAGAATGGACAAGGTAAATGATGTACTGGCCTTGTTTGGAGAATGTCTTGGACCTATAAAACCTGACGTTGTATGAAACAGGCTGGCATTTATGTGAATGACACCTTTTGTGGCGTACTAACAGAAGATGAGGAGGGCTTTCATTTTGCCTATGACGGGAAGTACCTTGCTAACAAGGATGCTGCACCCGTAAGTCCCACTATGCCCTTGACTGACCAGCAGTATGACAAGGAGATGATGTTCCCTGTATTCGACGGGCTTATTCCTGAAGGATGGCTGCTGGATATCGCATCCTCGTCGTGGAAGATCGACCCTCGTGATAGGATGTCGCTCTTATTGGCTTGCTGCAAAGATTGTATAGGAAATATTAGCGTAAAACCATTAGATAACCATGAGTAAGTGTTTGTATTGCTATCAAGAACTGGAAGAAGGTCAGGTGGACTTTCACCCAAGCTGTGCCCGTAGTTTTTTTGATGGCGAAACGGCACCTATTCTTCCCTACACACGTGAAAACATGTCGGAACTTGCCCAGCAAGTGATCCGTACCAGCGCATCAGTAACTGGTGTGCAGGCAAAGATGTCACTGGACGTGAACCGTGGCGGAAAGAATGAGCCTGCGAAATTTACTATTGTGGGACTATGGGGCAAGTATATATTCAAACCACAAAGCGGTAAGTATCCATGTCTACCTGAATTAGAAGACCTGACAATGAAGATGGCTGAAGCTGCTCATATACGCACTGCACGCCATACGCTCATACGACTGGCTGATGGAGAATTGGGATACCTGACCCGCAGGATGGACCGTGGATCAAAGGGGAAAAAGATTTCCATGCTGGATATGTGTCAGCTGACAAATCGACTCACCGAGCATAAATACTACGGCACCTACCAACAGTTGGCAGAAACCATCAAGAAGTATTCCTCAGTTCCTATGCTAGATGTACAACGTTTCTGGGAAGTGGTGTTATTCTCCTGGATAACGGGAAATTCGGATATGCACTGTAAGAACTTCTCATTGGTGGACACAGGGAACGGAGAGTATGTATTGGCTCCTGCCTACGACTTGCTGGCAGTGCTACTGGCTGACCCAGAAGATACAGAAGAGATGGCTATGAGCTTTACAGTTGGAGGCATCAAAAGCGGTTTCGACCGCAACACCTTTATGACAGCCTTTACTCAAAGTGGTATTCCTGCCGCCGTGGCTGATAAGATGATAGAACGTATGAAAGGGGTCCTCCCCCAATGGATAGTACTCATCGACCAATCATTCTTACCGGAAAAGATGAAGGCTGATTATAAACAATTACTGAGCAAGCGAATAAGTAAGATTACGAAATAACAGATAAAACCTACAACTATATTTATGAAAGAGATGCAGTTTTCTGTCGTCGTCATGACGATACTGATGTGCTCGGCAC
>CAZIKA010000261.1:0-1726 GCA_964539705.1 uncultured Prevotella sp.
CACGAGAAGATGCACAAGTCGGCCCTTGAGGTCGTAATGACTGTGCTCCACGCTGGTGGTAAGTTCGACAAGGGCTCCTACAAGGTATCTGGCGGTCTGCACGGTGTGGGTGTAAGCTGTGTAAACGCACTCTCGACCCATATGATGTCACAGGTATTCCGCAATGGTCACATCTACCAGCAGGAGTACGAAAAGGGAAAGCCCCTCTACGACGTGAAGATTGTGGGTGATACCGACAAGACCGGTACCCGTCAGCAGTTCTGGCCCGACGGCACTATCTTCACCACGACCCTCTATAAGTACGACATCATCGCAAAGCGTATGCGTGAGTTGGCATATCTGAATGCTGGTATCACCATCACGCTGACCGACCTTCGTCCTGACGAAGAGGGTAATCTGCGTGAGCCCGAGGTATTCCACGCCAAGGAAGGCTTGAAGGAGTTTGTACGCTATGTAGACCGTCACCGCACCCACCTCTTCGACGATGTCATCTATCTGAAGACCGAGAAGCAGGGTGTGCCCATCGAGGTAGCTGTGATGTACAACACCGACTACAGCGAAAACATCCACTCATACGTCAACAATATCAACACTATTGAGGGTGGTACCCACCTGACTGGTTTCCGTATGGCCCTGACCCGCACCTTGAAGGCATACGCTGATGCCGATCCTCAGATCTCCAAGCAGATTGAGAAGGCAAAGATTGAAATTGCCGGTGAGGACTTCCGTGAGGGTCTTACTGCCGTTATCTCTATCAAGGTGGCTGAGCCTCAGTTCGAGGGACAGACCAAGACCAAGCTGGGTAACAGCGAGGTAGCTGGTGCTGTACAGCAGGCCGTAGGCGAGGCCCTGAGCAACTACCTTGAAGAGCATCCTAAGGAAGCTAAGCTCATCTGTGACAAGGTGGTGCTGGCTGCTACCGCTCGTATCGCTGCCCGCAAGGCTCGTGAGAGCGTTCAGCGCAAGAACCCCATGACGGGTGGCGGTCTGCCTGGTAAGTTGGCCGACTGCTCAAACAAAGACCCCAAGAGCTGTGAGATTTTCCTCGTCGAGGGTGACTCGGCAGGTGGTTCAGCCAAGCAGGGTCGTGACCGTCACTTCCAGGCTATCCTGCCTCTTCGTGGAAAAATTCTGAACGTAGAGAAGGTACAGTGGCACCGCGTCTTCGAGGCCGAGTCTGTGATGAACATCATCCAGAGTATCGGTGTTCGTTTCGGTGTGGAGGGCGAAGGCGACCGTGAGGCTAATATCGACAAGCTGCGTTACGATAAGATTATCATCATGACCGACGCCGACGTCGATGGCTCACACATCGACACGCTGATCATGACGCTCTTCTATCGTTTCATGCCGCAGGTTATCCAGGGCGGTCACCTCTATATCGCTACTCCACCACTCTACAAGTGCACTTATAAGAAGTTTTCTGAGTACTGCTACACCGAGCAGCAGCGTCAGGCTTTCATCGATAAGTATGTGGCTGGCGACGAGAACTCCTCTGCTCTGCACACACAGCGCTACAAAGGTCTGGGTGAGATGAACCCCGAGCAGTTGTGGGAGACCACTATGAATCCCGAGAATCGCTTGCTGAAGCAGGTGACCATCGAGAATGCCGCTCAGGCAGATGAGATCTTCTCAATGCTGATGGGTGATGACGTAGAGCCCCGCCGTGAGTTCATCGAAAAGAACGCCACCTACGCAAACATCGATGCGTAAGGAAATATTAATA
>CAZIKA010000262.1:0-1715 GCA_964539705.1 uncultured Prevotella sp.
ACGTTTATCTGGGGAATGGGAGGCGAGAACCTGGATTACGGAGACCAAGACTTTTATCAAATTACTGATTTAAAATAACAAACTATTATGGCAAACATTTTTTCATTAGAGGGCAAGAACGCTTGGATTACCGGCGCTTCTTACGGAATTGGCTTCAACATCGCAAAGGCTTTTGTTGCAGCAGGTGCAAAGACTATTATCTTTAATGACATCAACGAGGCAGCTTTGCAGCGTGGCTTGGACAACTACAAGGAGGCTGGCATTGAGAATGTGAAGGGTTATGTTTGCGACGTGACTGACGAGAACGCAGTAAAGGCACTCGTTGAGAAAATTCACGCTGAGGTAGGCCAGATTGATATTCTGGTAAACAACGCAGGTATCATCAAGCGTATCCCCATGCACGAGATGAAGCGCGCCGAGTTCCAGCAGGTCATCGACATCGACCTCGTTGGTCCGTTCATCTGCTCTTCAGCCGTTATCCCTGAGATGATGGAGCGCCGTGAGGGTAAGATTATCAACATCTGCTCAATGATGAGTGAGCTGGGTCGTGAGACCGTGAGCGCTTACGCAGCTGCTAAGGGTGGCTTGAAGATGCTTACAAGAAATATCTGCTCTGAGTATGGTGAGTACAACATCCAGTGCAACGGCATCGGCCCGGGCTATATCGCTACACCTCAGACCGCTCCTTTGCGTGAAAAGCAGCCCGACGGCAGCCGTCATCCGTTCGACTTATTCATCTGTGCCAAGACCCCCGCAGGCCGCTGGCTCGATCCCGAGGAACTGGGAGGCCCCGCAGTATTCCTGGCTTCACACGCTTCGGATGCCGTGAATGGACATGTGCTCTACGTGGATGGCGGTATTCTGGCTTACATCGGCAAGCAGCCTAAGTAATTGAATATGACCTGAAAGAAAATCCGGATAAAAAAAATCCGGATTTTTTTTTGTGATTTTCCATTGTTATATTAGATAATTTTTGTATCTTTGCATCCGAATTCGATTTCCCGTTTTGGGAAACTTTTCGAAACTAAAAAATAAAAAAGTTGTCCAAAACGGCAAACTTTACTGCAACCAAAGCCTAAAAAAATTTAGATAACATATTATAACAATGGAAATTAAGAACTTTACCATCACGAAGCGAGATGGTTCTAAAGATCGCTTCTCTCTAGACAAGATTATGAACGCTATTACGAAGGCGTTCGAGAGTGTTGAAGAACCCACCGACTTGGGCACTATCTCCAAGATTATCAGTCACTTAAACATGCATGACGATATCAAGGTGGAGGATATTCAGAACCAGGTCGAGGAGGCGCTGATGCGTGAGGGCTACTTCAAGGTGGCAAAGTCTTTTATCCTGTATCGTCAGGAGCATACAGAGGATCGCGAGACGCTGGAGAAGATGATGTTCCTTTCCGAATACATGGAGGAGTCGAAGAATGCGGCTACCGGTTCGAAGTACGACGCCAACGCAAATGTTGAACATAAAAACATTGCGACCCTGATTGGTGAGTTGCCAAAATCGAACTTCATCCGCCTGAACCGTCGCTTGCTGGTTGACCGTATTAAGAAGATGTACGGCAAGCAGTTGGCCGATGAGTATATCGACAAGCTGTCACACCACTTTATATATAAGAACGACGAGACATCGCTGGCCAACTACTGTGCCTCTATCACGATGTACCCCTGGCTCATCGGTGGCACGCTGGCTATCGGCGGCA
>CAZIKA010000263.1:0-1684 GCA_964539705.1 uncultured Prevotella sp.
ATTGCTCGACTATTTCAAGATATCATATTAACTATGCAGAAAACCATCTTAACCACATTACTCTTCCTCGTCGCAATGACGAGTCAGGCGCAAATAAAGCCTGATACTATCACCATCAACTTTCAGTTAGCCAGTCAAGCGAAGGGCGAGGCGGCAACGTTGGTTTATCCTGATTTTCTTTCGTTCGAGAACATTGCGCTCCATCCTGTAACAGACGGCAAGGGACGGTGGACGGTGAAGATTCCTACCTACCGCACCCTCCATATTCAGATATGGGATGACAATAAGATTCATGGGGTGGTATGGGGAGCACTCAACCTGTTCTGTCGCCCTGGAACAAGGACAGATATCCTGCTTGATGACGTAAATGACCGCTGCATCTTTATAGGCGAGAACGCAGATGCGCATCAGGCACAAATAACGCATCCCTTGAAGATTGAGGATTTCCACGGGCGTATGTTTAATATGGATATGCAGGAGGCAGCCAAGTATATCCGTGACATTCACGAGCAGAACCTTTATCGAATAGACACGCTCAGCAAGGCTCATACTAACCTGCCAAACGGCTATATGGAAGGGCTTCGCGCGATGGCTGACTACGGTTTCGCCATGGATATGACGCAGAATATCATTGGACATTATGGTAAGTACGTGTTTGAGTTGATGAAACAAGGAAACGAACTACCGAAGGAATATATCGACCTGTTGCATGAGGTGGACAGATACGACCTACTGCATCCTCAAGGGTTACTCTCACGCGATGCGCCATCCTATTTCAGCGATATCTTGAGACTTGAAGATTTGGTGAAGAATGGTATCGTACGTGAAGCCATGAAGCAGAAGGGCGACTGGCAATTGAAGCAATTCGAACAAGATTGTGCGCTGATTGATGGAATAAATGCCTCTGACGATGTGAAGCAGATGATGAAGACCTATCGTTTCCTGAAGAATTGTAATCGGGAAATGACACCAAAGCGAGAGAAGTTCCTGCGCAAGCAGCTCACGGCAGAGGCTTTCGATCAGTTGCAAGGCTATATCAGCGGCATGAAAGCCCTGTTTGAGGCTATTTCTATTGATGAAGTAGAAGCGTTAGACGAAACGCCCATCGACAGTCTTGTTGACGGAAAGGACATCTTCCAGAAACTCATCGCTCCCTATCGTGGTCGAATTATCTACGTGGATTTCTGGGGAACATGGTGCGGACCTTGTATGCGAGAGATGGAATACGTGATTCAGTTGCACGAAACGCTCAAAGGACTACCCGTCACCTATATGTATTTCGCCAACAAATCACCTGAAGAACTTTGGCAGAAAACCGCCAAGCGATTCGGACTTGATGGAGAGGATTGTGTGAACCTACGCCTGGAGGATCAGCAGCAACGTGCCGTAGAAGACTATCTCGGCATTCATGGCTTCCCTACCTTCCTACTTGTTGGTCCTGACGGCACCATCGTTACCGACAAGGCTCCACGTCCCAGTCAGTCGGAGGCTGTCCGCGAGGCCATACAGAAACTTATAGAGAAATAAAACAACCAGAAACTTGCCAGTATCGGCAAAAATCAGTATCTTTGTAACATGAAAATGAACTAAAAACTTGCCGATAGGTAAAAACAATGAAGAAAACCATCCTAACCACATTACTCGCTCTCGTAGCTCTTACAGCGGCAGCGCAGGACAGGCTTAT
>CAZIKA010000264.1:0-1679 GCA_964539705.1 uncultured Prevotella sp.
CTCACGCAAGCAGATAGTGCCGCGAATCACTGAAGTGCTGACTGGTAATTAAGATATCACTTTTCCGCGTAACGTCAGTAAGGGTATGTCCACCATCTTCAAGAAGACAGCCCAGTGTTATTTCTTCACGCGATACTTCGAGAGAATTGGGATTTCCTCGCAGAGGGCGTCGGCAAGAAGGCCTGCCACGACATGGGCACCATAGATATTATAGTGAGTGTTGTCCTGCTTGCCTTTTGGCTCACTGGGTTCTTCACCTGGGCGATACCACATATGGAGTTTCTTGGATGCCTCGCGGCCAAGTCCCTGCTCCAGGTCGTGGGTAATCTTGTTGGCATCCACGAAATGGCAGTTCATGCGTTGAGCCACATCACGAGGGGCCACGCGATAGAGTCCGTGGGTATCGATGAGCGAGTCGCCCTCAACCATCTTCACACCGTCTTTGAAAGTGGTGGTGCGTAGCAGTTCATCGTCCTCAATCTCAGGGGCTTTCACAAAGAAATTACGACGCACCACGCAGTTCATCAACACGGGAATGCCGCCGTGCTCACGCGTCTCGCGCACATACTTCGCCAGATTATAGTCGAACGTAGAGCCTGGATCGGTGTGTCGGTCGGCCTTGGGTTTCTCGTCGTTATGTCCGAACTGGATGATGACATAGTCGCCCGGCTTCATCTTCTCCAGCACCTTGTCCCAACGGCCTTCGTTGATAAACGAGAGCGAAGAACGTCCATTCACGGCGTGATTATCCACCACGATGTACTCTGGGTCGAAGTATTCCTGAAGGGCCATACCCCACCCTCGCTCCTGCTTGCCGTTGGAGATATCCTTTTTGGCAGCTGTGGAATCACCAATTATAAAGATAGTAGTAGTTTTCTTGTTGGTGGCCGAGGTGCAAAGGAGCACCAGGGCCATCAACATAGTAAGTAGTTTGATTTGTTTCATTGTATAGCGTTTATGAGTTCTTCTGCGCTAACGAGCTGTTGTTCGCCCGTCTCCATATTCTTCAGCGTCACCTTACCAGCAGCCATCTCATTATCGCCAGCCAATACGACGAACGGAATCTGCTTAGCATTGGCATACGACATCTGCTTCTTCATCTTCGTGCTGTCAGGATAGATCTCGGCACGGATGCCAGCAGCGCGCACCTGCGACAGGATGGGCAGACAGTAGGCCGTCTCTTTCTCACCGAAGTTGATGAAGAGCACCTGCGTGGTCTGCAGCGAGTCCTTCGGATAGAGGTCGAGGGCATTCAGCACGTCGTAGATACGATCCACGCCGAACGAGATGCCTACGCCAGAAAGGCCAGGCATACCGAAGATACCCGTGAGGTTGTCATAACGTCCACCACCACTGATACTGCCCATAGGTGTATCAAGGGCCTTTACTTCGAAGATAGCACCGGTATAATAGCTCAAGCCGCGAGCCAGGGTCAGGTCGAGCTGAATCTCGTTGTTCAGAGGTGAGAGGTGAGAGGTGAGAAGTGAGAGGATAGTTTTAATCTCCTCGACACCTTTCAAGCCGGTCTCACTATCTTTCAGAACTTCGGCAATAGTAGCCAGTTTCTGCTCGTTGGTGCCTTCCAGCATGATGATGGGCTGCAGCTTTTCTATCTGCTCGTCGGTAAGTCCATCCTCACGCAGTTCTGCATTGACATTGTCGATGCCAATCTTATCGAG
>CAZIKA010000265.1:0-1655 GCA_964539705.1 uncultured Prevotella sp.
AATTCTTTGGCGTTTCATTTTTATTTGCTACCTTTGCAGCCGCAATCACTCTATGAGTGAAGCCTGTGGAGGTGTGCTTAACCGCACTTAATTGGGAATGATGGGTGAGAATCCCCGACTGTCCCGCAGCTGTGAACTCCATTATGGCCCTGAGGAAAAGAAAGCCATTGTCTGATTGGACGAGAAGGCTCCTTGGGGTGGAGAAAAGTCAGAAGACCAGCCTTCATTAGAAAGATGCCAACTGCTCTCGATGTAAGGGCACAAGGCGATAAAAACGATTTGTGAGTATAACGAAAGGAATACAGAGGCGACAGCCTTTAGTGTATGCATACGTGTATTATTATATAAGTTCAATAGGAGGCAGTCCTGTCGGGAGATAGCAATGCCTTCTTTTTTTCTAGAAAGATAGTAAGAATGATGAATAAACGTCGCGCGGTATTGTTACTATACATCTTGGCTCCATTTGTTGCGGCTTTCTCGCAACAGCCATCGCGTCTTGACTCGTTGCAAGAGTTGAGCGAGGTCGAAGTGTATGGTAAACGCCCGTTGGCTACGGCTCAGACCTTGCGTGGTGCCGATCTGCAAGCTCTTTCTACCACGTCAGTTGCTGATGCCCTCAAGTATTTCTCTGGTGTACAAATTAAGGACTATGGCGGACTTGGTGGGCTGAAGACTATCAATGTTCGTTCAATGGGTGCCCAGCATGTGGGTGTCTATGTGGATGGCATACGAATTACCAATGCTCAGAATGGAACTGTTGACTTGGGCAAATTTTCATTGTCGTCGATGGAGAGCGTATCGCTTTATAATGCCAATAAATTGGATAATTGTCAGTCGGCCAGTGAATATGCGTCTGGCGCTACCGTCTATCTGCGCACCCGTCGTCCGACTAGTGATTCTTTGTCAGTACAGGTACGTCGTGCATCGTTCTCTACCTATATGGCTAAGGCTAATGCGCAGTTTGCGTGGAAAGGGTGGAGTGGTTTTATAGATGGCGAGTGGTGCGACTCCGAAGGCGACTATCCCTTCCGCTATCATTCTGAATACGAGGACACTGTGGGACGTCGTGCCAACAGCGATATTCGCTATGGACGTATTGAGGGAGCACTGTTTAAGGGTGGTTTCTCTTCACATATATATTATTATGATTCTGAACGTGGCTGTCCTGGTGGCATTGTCAGGAGATTAAGTGACAAGTATACCAATGTAGGGCGCGAGTGGGATCGTGACTTCTTTGTTCAGGCCAGTTATCAGCGGGAGTTCTTGGGACATCATCGTGTGAAGGTCAATGCGAAATACACCAATGAATATCTGCGTTACTGCACCGATTATCCGGAGAATCAGAATACGGCCCGCGTTGACAACCACTATCGCCAAGAGGACGGCTATGGTGCATTGTGCTATGGCTATATGCCTTGGCCTTGGCTTTCACTTTCTACGAGTTATGATGTGCGCTATAGTAAGTTGCAGGCAGACCTCAAGCGTTTCGATAACGTGTTTCGTCTAGACCAAAAAGAGGTTGTGGCTGCCCAGATGAACCTTCACGGCATTCAGGCTGCTGCATCCATGCTTCATCAGCATCTGCACGATTTTACTTTTGTACATGCTGGCGCTGCTGACCCGTTGGATCGTTGGACGCCTGCTGTGTCGTTGGC
>CAZIKA010000266.1:0-1525 GCA_964539705.1 uncultured Prevotella sp.
GCTGCTTCTTGTAGTTCTCGAAGCGCTCCTTAGCCTTGCCGTTGAAGCTCTGCTTACGATCCAACAGGTAAGAAGTCTTATACCAAACGTCGCGGAGGGCGTCAATATCAAAGGTGTGCTCTGCATCGCCTGCCTTCACCACGATGGTGCGTGATTCGGGTACGGGATAACCAATCTTGGCATAGCCAACACCAGCATCTTCCATAAACTCCTTGAACTCCTGCTTGTGCTCGTCGCTCACCTCAATCACCACGCCAGGATTCTCTGCAAAGAGCACCTTCACGACGTCCACCACGACTCCCGTAGCGTCAGCTGCGGGCAGCAGGTCGTGCAGGTTGATGTGCATACCGCCCTTAGTGTTGGCAAAGCACATCTCTAGCAGAGTGGTAATGAGACCACCGGCTGAGATATCGTGACCAGCCATAATCCAACCACGGTTGATCATCTCCTGAACAGCCATGAAGGCATCAGCGAAGTACTCGGCATTCTTCACCGTAGGCACATCGTCGCCAACCTTACCTAAGCTTTGGGCAAAGGCAGAACCGCCAAGGCGCTGCTCATCGAACGAGAAGTCGATATGATAGAGTGATGCATTCTTATCGTTCACCAATACTGGGCTTACCACTTTCTTGATGTCAGAAACCTCACCGCCAGCAGATACGATCACGGTTCCTGGAGAGATAATCTTCTCGCCATTAGGATACTGCTGAGAGAGCGACAGCGAGTCCTTACCCGTGGGCACGTTGATATGCAGGTCGCAGCAGAAGTCGCTCAGTGCCTTCACACCAGCATACAGACGGGCATCCTCACCCTCCTGAGAACGGCAGGGCCACATCCAGTTGGCACTCAACGAGAGCGAATCCATACCCTCGGCCAATGGCGCCCAGACGATATTAGTGAGTGCCTCGGCTACAGAGAGTACAGAACCGGCAGCTGGATCAGCCAGACCAGCCTGAGGAGCATGTCCGAGGGCTGTGGCAATACCCTTCTTTCCACGATAGTCGAGTGCTACAACACCACAGTCGCTCAATGGCAACTGGATTTCACCCTGACACTGCTGACGGGCAATCTTACCAGTCACCGAACGGTCAACCTTGTTAGTCAACCAGTCCTTACAAGCCACATCCTCCAACTGAAGCACGCGGTCCAGGTATTCGTCGATCTTATCCTGACTGTAGGTTACGTCAGCATAGTGGCGCTCTACAGTGTTATCTTTCATAATGGTCTTCGGTGAATGACCAAACATCTGAGCTACGTCCAGATCGAATGGCTTAACGCCGTCGCCCTGCTTGAACGAGAAGTGCGCATCACCTGTTGTTTCACCTACTACATACAGTGGGGCACGCTCGCGCTCAGCAATCTTACGTACATGCTCGATATGCTTCTCGTCAATGAGCAGTCCCATACGCTCCTGACTCTCGTTAGCGATGATCTCCTTAGAAGAAAGCGTCTTGTCGCCAATCGGCAGCTTGGTCATATCAATCTCACCACCGCACTCCTCAACGAGCTCAGACAGACAGTTCAG
>CAZIKA010000267.1:0-1515 GCA_964539705.1 uncultured Prevotella sp.
TTCCCAATCTCAAAGTAAATGTAAACTGCTTGGACAAAGGCTGTGCCACACCACCAGAGTTTACGAACTCAGGATCCTGACCATTCAATTTCTTGTCTGAATAAAGTAACCAAATATTGGTAGCGTCAGCTTTGATGGATGCAGTACGCAGTCCTATCTTGCTGATGAACTGAGGGTTGAAGTCATACGACAGAGAGATTGTCTTCAGACGAATGAAATCACCTTTGGCTACACGTGCAGTAGAATAGTTATATGCGTTATAACCATAGCCCAGATAGCGGTTGTTGTAATACTGGGCAATAGATGCGATAGCAGGAATACTGGTTCTGTTTTCGTCGCCAGGTACCACCCAACGGTTTTTAAACTCTTTTGGCATGGCGCTTTGATCACTATATCCATAAGAGAATACTGGGTCAAGACGGATTACGTTGCCAAAAGAATAGGTGAAGAATACGTTCAGACGCCAATTCTTCCATGATACCATATTGTTCAAACCACCAGTATAGGCAGGCTCAGTGGGACCTTCGTATTTCAAGAAGTCGAGATTGTCGTGCTCTTGGAAATTGATGTCCCAAGTGGTAATCTCTCCCTTCTCGTTAATAATCTGAGGCAGACCCTCATCGTTCAGCCCAACAAAAGGTATCGAGAACAATGCTCTGTGATCATACCCTACGCGAGCAGCACCGCCAATATTAACCAAGTCAATCACGCGACTGGTTGACAGCATGTCTGTAATCTCAGTTTTGTTATAAGAAAAAGTAAAGTCTGATGTCCATGTCCAATCCGAAGTCTTTAGGTTGACAGATGATATGGTGAACTCTACACCATGTGACTTCATAGCTGCTACATTGGCAAACTTGCGCAACTCACCACCATAGCCGTTAGTGTTCATATAGCCCATCAAGTCTTTGTTGTCACGCCAGTAGAAATCACTGACAAAATTCAAACGGTTGTTGAAGAAACCAAGGTCCACACCTAAATTGAACTCATATTTCTTCTCAAAGGTCAAATCGGAGTTACCCAACTGATAGAGTTCCATACCGGTTTCCTGTTGAGAGCTTTGGGGACGCCAGATGATGGTTGGGTAGTAGATAGGATAAGCATTTGAGGCTGTGGTCTGTTCACCCGTAAGAGAATAACTTAAACGCAATGTGGCATGACTCATCTTTCCTTCAGTGTTTCTCATCCAGTTCTTGAAGAATTCTTCTTCATGGATGTTCCAAGAAGTTGATACGTTCCAAGTAGGCAACCAACGTGAACTTCTAGCCTTACCCAACTGATTAGTACCATCGTAACGTCCTGTCAAGTTGCCTTGGTAGCGTCCCTTATATGAATAGTTCAGGTTGGCCATATATGCCATACGACGGTTCCAGGAGCTGGAACGCTGGAACAAAGTGGAACCTTCTTCTTTAGCTTGCTTGTAGAACTCTGGAGTAATTGTAACCAGTCGGCTCCGTTCGTAGTCCATACCAAAGACCTGATTCTCTGATGCGTCGTAGTCAGCACGGTTTACTT